>CALVAZ010000025.1 GCA_944325675.1 Candidatus Gastranaerophilales bacterium | reverse complement strand
TATGATAGTTAATTATACACGATTAGAGATAATCGGGCAATACATTTTTTCGACGAAACAAAATAAATTAAAAAAGAAAGGAGAAAACTATGCGATACAGATGTTTGGTATGCCAATGGGTATATGATGAAGAAAAAGAGGGCAAAAAATTTGACGAACTACCGTCAGATTGGGTTTGTCCGATGTGTCACGCCGAAAAAGAGCAATTTGAGCTAATTGACGAGGAGTAAGAGGGGGGTAAATGTATATTTTTGGGTTGAAGTTTCAAGCTAAAGTTTTTGTAGTTGCTTGTAAGGGGATGTTGTATGTTGAACCCCTCTCCCTAGAGGGAGAGGGTAGAGGTTGAATGAGCGTAGCGAATATCAACCTCGGGTGAGGGTCATACAATTTACCCCTCACCTGAATTTCTAAGCTCGCAAAAGCTCGCCAAGAAATTCTTTCCTCTCCCACAAGGGGCGAGGGGGGGTAATGTATATTTTTGGGTTGAAGTTTTAAGCTAAAGTTTTTGTTATTGCATGTAAGGGAATGTTATAGCTTAAACCCCTCTCCCTCTGGGGAGAGGGTAGAGGTTGAATGAGCGTAGCGAATATCAACCTCGGGTGAGGGGGGATAGTAAAAACAAAACGTCTTAAGATTTTTTACAAAAAGTCTTGACGGTTATTTTTTTTTATCATAGACTAAGGGAGTACGGCAACTAGCCGCTCCTTTTTTATAAAGCAGAACTAAGAGCCGAAAACATTTGATAACTGAATACCAAACGCGGCATCGGATATGTTGTCGCAATACTGACGGGATGTGGCGCAGCTTGGTAGCGCACCTCGCTTGGGACGAGGGGGTCGCACGTTCAAATCGTGTCATCCCGACCATTTAAAAAAAGACCGTCCTAAAAAACGGTCTTTTATGATATAAAGACAGATAAGAGGATTAGGGACATTGGATTTTACAACGTTAACGATAGAATTATTAGGGAAACTTGCTTCAGTAGTAGGTAATTACGGATGGGCGATAATCGTCCTTACAGTAATCGTAAGGCTTTGCTTGTGGCCGCTAAACGTATCACAACAGCGTTCAATGCGTATGATGCAGACGCTTCAGCCAAAACTAAAAGCAATTCAAGACCGCTACAAGAGCAACCCGCAGGTGATGCAGCAAAAACTTATGGAATTTTACAAGGAGCATAAGTTCAACCCGATGGGCGGCTGTATGCCTTTATTAATTCAAATGCCGATTTTCATACTTTTATATTCGGCATTAATGAGTCCTTTGTTTATCCAAACAGCAGGAAACGCACCGTTTTTATTCGTAAACCGTCTTGATACGACATTGAGAGCGTCCGCAGGGATTTCAAACGACGGAGAGATGGGCGTTTCAAAATTCGATAAATTCATCGCAGGCAAAACCGCAACGGTTTACTTGGCTGATGAAACTTTAGAGGGCGTAAAAATTTCAAAACCTAATCAGGCATTAGAAATTCAGGGCGAATTAACCCCCGGCGAGCCGATTGATTTTAAGATAAGCCTTGATAATTTAAACCTCAAGTTCAGCCAGCTTCAAGGAATTCAAAAAGCCGACGTTGTAATCACTGACTTGAACACAAAAGAAACCGAAAAAGTAACCTTTACAAGACAGGGTGAAATTTTAGCGGCATCAGTTCCGTCAATCGAGGTAAAACAAGCATTCCACTATGATGTTTTACTTTTGATAATACTTTTCGGTTTAACAATGTTTATCTCACAAAAAGTAATGATGGCAACGGCAAACAACACCGCCGCACAAGACCCGACACAGGCTGCTATTCAAAAATCAATGGGTACATTTATGCCGATAATGATTATAGCAACTTTTGTTATAATCCCAATTCCTGCAGGTGTTTTGTTATACCTTGTAACAAGCAATCTTATCCAAATCGTCCAAACTGTTATTGTTAATAAGCAAATGGATTTGGAAGAGGCTGCAAAAAAACAACACGTTGACGACATTGACTTAAAAAATGCGAAAAAGATAGATTCAAAGGAGTAATTCCGTTGTTAGTGTCAGAGTTTGACTATGAATTACCCGAGGAATTGATAGCGCAGATGCCTGCCGACAAGCGTGAAAACTCCCGTATGCTGGTGCTTAACCGTGCAAATCAAACTATTGAACACAAACACTTTTACGACATAGTTGATTTGTTGGATGAAAATACACTTTTGGTTTTGAATAACACAAAAGTGCTTCCTGCAAGGCTTTACGGCACAAAGGAAACGGGTGCCAAAATCGAGGTTTTTCTTTTGGAGAGCAAATCCGGCAAGGAGTGGTCTTGCCTTATCAAGCCTTCAAAGAGGGTTAAGCCTGATACAATAATCAAAATAAGCGATGAGCTTCAGGTAAGGGCGATTAAACGACTTGAAGAAGACGGAGAATGGCTTGTGGAAATGATTTATGCAGGAGATTTGTTTGAAATTCTTCACAAGGTCGGCAACATCCCGCTTCCGCCGTATATTGAAAGAAAAATCCAAAATGAAGAATTAAAAAACTTTGATATGGAGCGCTACCAGACGGTTTACGCAAAAGACGAAGGCTCCGTTGCGGCACCGACTGCGGGCTTGCATTTTACGAAAGAAATTTTGGAAAAGCTAAAAGCCAAAGGCGTCGAAATCGCTTACGTAACCTTAAACGTTGGACTTGGAACTTTTCGCCCCGTCAAATGCGAAAATATTACGGATCACAAAATGCACTCCGAAACTTTTGAAATAACGCAAGAAACCGCAGACATAATAAACCGTGCAAAAGCAAGCGGCAAAAAGATTACGGCCGTAGGGACAACAACCGTCAGAACGCTTGAAACGGCATTTCAAAAATACGGAAAAATTCAAGCCTGCCACGATTATTCGGAATTGTTCATCTATCCGCCTTATGAATTCAAGGTTATAGACAGGCTCCTCACGAACTTTCACCTGCCTAAATCAACCCTTTTGATGCTCGTAAGCGCCCTTGCGGGAAAAGATTTTATTTTTAAGGCATACAAAGAAGCCGTCCAAAACCGTTACAGATTCTTTTCATACGGCGATTGTATGTTTATAGAATAACCAACACAACAGCTCTTTCTGCCCCGTTGACATTGGCTCAAAAATCCTTAATTTATATGATACCAAACTTCAATAAACCGTGTAGAATAAAATTGAGGGTAGGATAATGTTTTCAGAAATGATACAAAGAATGCTTAACAGCGGCGGGCAAGCAGCGGCAATGCAGCGTGCCATGCAGATGAATAAGTATTTGGATAATTTTTATAATAAAGGCGTAAATAACTTAAACAACGTAAACAGCATATTACCGCCTGCAAATCCCAATGTACAATCTTTTGAAAAGGTGCTTTCATCAGCGCAAAAAGTGAACTTTGGCAGTCTGCTTTTGAATCCGGAAACAATGAGCGTAAAGGCCGAGCTTGCAAGGACAAATCCGACCGAAACACTTAACAATGCGCTTGTACAAGCTGCAGCCTCAAGCAGTGTGGGGAATATAAATAATCCGTCCAAAAGTCAGATAATGAATATGGTCGAACAAATAGCCCAAAAACACGGTGTAGATGACAAACTTGTAAAGGCACTAATCAAACAAGAATCAGGCTTCAACCCTAACGCTAAATCAAAGGCAGGCGCGATGGGCTTGATGCAGTTGATGCCTGCAACCGCCAAGGGGCTCGGGGTTTCGGATGCCTACAACCCTGTTCAAAACGTAGACGGCGGCGTAAGATATTTAAAATCAATGCTTCAAAAATATAACGGCAACGTAATTTTAGCCTTGGCGGCATATAACGCAGGCCCCGGAGCCGTGGATAAATACGACGGAGTTCCGCCTTATAAAGAAACCCAAAATTACGTAAGAAACATTTTAGCAAATTATCTGTAAAATTGAACCCATCACCTTCTGGGGGCGCGCAAGGGTATATTTTTGAACACTTCTCCCTTTGGGAAAAGTGTAGAGGTTGAACGAGCGTAGCGAATATCAACCCAGAGTGAGTAGGATATTTTTGTTCCCCTCTCCCTCTAGGGAGAGGGTAGAGGTTGAACGAGCGTAGCGAAGTATCAACCTCAGGTGAGGGTCTTACAATTTACCCCTCACCTGAATTTCTAACCTCGCAAAGCTCGCAAAGAAATTCTTTCCTCTCCCACAAGGGGCGAGGGGGGTAAATGTATATTTTGTGGTTAAAGTTTTAAGCTAAAGTTTTTGAGGTTGGATGAAAAGGGATGTTGTATGTTGAACCCCTCTCCCTTTGGGGAGAGGGAGTGGTTGAACGAGCGTAGCGAAGTATCAACCTCGGGTGAGGGTTTGGTTGAACGAGTTCGGTGCCATCATAAATTTATTGCAAAATACGCAACATTTTGCATTTATAATATTTTTTGCTACAATAACAATGTAGCAAAATATAACGAGGGATTAAATGAAGTTCTCATCATCATTCAAAGTAGGTCTTTTAACGCTGATTGCGCTTGTTTTACTGTTTGGTGTAGTTTTGAAGGTAAAAGGCAGAGCATTTTCAAACGCCGACAGAATAGAGGTTCAATTCAAGGATGTAAACGGAATGAGACCCGGTGCAGGCGTGCAGATGATGGGACTTCGAGTAGGTCAAGTTGAGGGAATAACACCGGTTGTAGAAGGTGAAAACAATTACGTAAAAGTAAAATTTGTAATTACAGACCCTGATATAAAAATCCCGAAAGGCTCAGTATTTACAATTCAGCAGTCAGGCTTAATCGGTGAATTATTTTTGGAAATCACTCCTCCAAGAACAAGGACGCTTTATATTCCGATGAAAACAAAGGACCTGTTATATAAAGACGACCCTGTGGAAATGCGGCTTGATGACCAATATTACGACGTAGGCCAAGTAAAATCAATTGAAGTAATCTCACGTGATGCAGTGCCTTACAACCTCAGAGATTCAATTGAGACAAAATACGCTTACAAAATTGATTACGTGGTGGATTTGCCGGGATTAATTCTTCCTGAATTTATGAAAGGGAATCCGGTTTATAAAGCAGGCTCAAAAAAATTAAGGATTTCAACGCTAGATGACACAATTTTGCCGTATCCTGAGCAAAAATCACCCTACACAATAATTGAACCGATGAGAATAGCGGACTTTATGGAATGGCAATACCGTGCGGCAGAATCCTTAACAGAAACAAACAAAAAGATAAACGATTTGTTGTCCGATGAAGTTATAGCGGAGCTGCAAACATCAGTCACAAACATCAACTCTTTGACCTCACAATCCGCCGCCACTATGGCGAAGTTTGACAAACTAATCGACGCATCTGAAGGCGATTTAAAAGAGCTGATGGCACTTTTAGACAGAACCAGCAACGATTTTTCAAAACTTTCAACAAACCTAAACAACATAATCGGCGACAAAGAATTTAAAACAAAACTCTATTCGACAGCCGATTCACTTGAACTGTTGTCCAAAAACCTTAACAAAATCATGGACGACGGCAACGCAGAAGCAATTGCCGCTGATTTAAGAGTAATTACCCACAACGTAAACGAAATCAGTACGTACATAAATTCAATGACAAAAGATGACAACTTGAAAAAGGATTTGACAAGAACAATAAACAGCGTAAACAAAGCAATGAGCGATATTTCAACCACACTGGCAACAGTCAATCAGCTTACGCCTGAAAACAAGACCGAGTTAGAATCAATTATTGACGATGCGGCTGTTACGACTTGTAACTTAAGGAAATTCTCAGAAAAATTGAACAAAAGATTTTTACTGTTCAGATTAATGTTTTAAAGTATGAATATAAAGACTAAAATAACAAAATTACATTATGACCGAGAAGCAAAAGGCATGCTTGTGAACGTGCTTGAGTACGCATCATATATATACGGATTCGGAAGCGGGTTCAAAAATTGGCTGTATGACAAAAAAATATTACGTCCGAAAAAAGTTCCGGCAAACGTGATTTCAGTAGGTAATATGACCACCGGCGGCGTCGGGAAAACTCCTGTTGTGCTGGAAATTGCGAGATACTTAACTAAAAAAGGTGAAAAAGTTGCAATAATCTCACGCGGATACGGCGGAAAACTCTCCAACAAAAATGTTAACGTAATCTCAGACGGTCAATACGTAAGATACACCGCAGCAATGGCAGGTGATGAACCGTTTTGGCTTGCACAAAAAGCACAAGGTGTGTGTGTATTGACCTGCAAAGACCGCTACAAGGCCGCAAAATACGCAATAGATAACTTCAAAGTAACACAAATAATTCTCGATGACGGATTTCAACACAGAAAATTACACCGAGATATAGATATAGTGCTGATGGATAGCAAAATGGGCTTGGGCAACGAAAAACTTCTTCCGGCAGGGCCTTTGAGAGAAGGCGCCGAAGCCTTGGACAGGATTGATAAACTTTTGATTGTAAGCAAAAATGTAGACCACACAAACGCTAAAAAGTTTGCCAAAATAATGGAGCAAAACCTCAAGCTTGATACCCAATTATGCTACACCGAGCCTGATTATATATATAATATAAAAACAGGCGAAAGATTGGAGGAGGGTACAGCGATTACCGCAATGTGCGCAATAGGCCAGCCTCAGCAATTTTTTGATTTTCTGGACGGATTTTATGTTAAAGAAAAGATTGCATTGGACGATCATCACCAATATTCGCCGATTGACCTTGTAGATATTGACGGAAATATAGTAACAACGGAAAAGGACGCCGTCAAGCTTTTGAGATTTGATAAAGACAACATATATGCTCTTAAATTAAAAACAACGGTAGACGTTGAAAGGCTTTTGAATGTCAAAAAAAGTTGATATTGATAAAATCGTCGAAACTTTGAAAAAAGCAAAACAGCCTCAAAGCGATTTTGTAAAGCTTATGGACAGCTTCAATGACCCGTACCTTGTTCTTATTGCCTGTATTTTGAGTCTCAGAACAAACGACAGAACGACATATCCTGCAACATTAAGGATGCTTGAACTCGGCAAAACTCCTGCCGATTTTGCCAAACTTGATGTAAAAACACTTGAAAAAGCAATCTATCCTGTGGGATTTTACGCAAATAAAGCAAAACAGATTGTGGAGCTTTCAAAAGAATTGGTCGAAAAATACGACTCCAAAGTTCCCGACGAAATAGAAGATCTGGTAAAATTCAACGGAGTAGGGCGAAAAACAGCCAACCTTGTACTATCCGAAGGCTTTAAAAAACCCGCAATTTGTGTCGACGTCCATGTTCACAGAATTTCAAACCGATTGGGCTATGTAAAAACCAAAACACCCGAGGAAACGGAATTTGAATTAAGGAAAAAACTTCCTAAAAAATACTGGATAGACATAAATTCGCTTCTTGTAACCCACGGGCAAAATGTTTGCAAACCGATTAATCCCAAATGCGACATGTGTCCGATTAGTGAATTTTGTAACAAAATGTTATAGAAACAGCAATTTTTCAAAAAATTGACAGTTAAAATATAAGTAATAGTCGTGTAGTTAAAAAATTTGGTAGGTTACATTATGAAAATAGGACAAAATTTAGGCTCCAGCAGAGGTAATAAAGTTACAAGGTTTGTAAAAAGCTTATATTATGCCAACAAATCTTTTAAATATGAACCTTTACCAAGATATACCTACAAAGCACCAAAAGACTCCTCCAGATTCGTGAACTTTTTAAAGAGACTATTTCATATTGAAAATGACAGATATATAAACCCTTATAGATAATAACTTCTTGCTTTAAAAATATAAATGTGCAATAATATGCTTGTAGTTGAGGAAAAATTGGCCACTCAAAGGGTGCCCAAGAGGAGTTAATGAATGAGTATAGGCAATTCCCATAAGATTAGCACGAAAAAGCTGGATGAGATTTTGGAATCATACGAATACAAAAAATCCAACTTAATAGCAATCTTGCAAAAAGTACAGGAGGAATACCGATACCTGCCTGAGGATGCAATTATTTATATCGGAACAAAAATTGAGGGCTTGTCCCCCGCAACAGTATTCGGCGTAGCAACATTTTACGCACAATTTTCATTAGAGCCAAAAGGCAAGTTTGAAATAAAAGTATGCGACGGAACAGCATGCCACGTAAGAGGTTCGATGCCTGTTTTGAACGCAATACGGAACAAATTAGACCTCAAAGAGGGGCAATTAACAAGCGAAAACGGACTGTTTTCACTGGAGACCGTAAGTTGTTTGGGTGCGTGCGGTCTTGCACCGGTTGTTGTAATCAACGGAAAAGTATATCCGCAAATGACATCGGATGCAATAAGTATTGTGTTAGATACCCTTTTAAAAGAGGAAGAATAGCATGGAAAAAACAAAATTAAACATAGACATAAAAGAAGAACAACAAAAAGCACAGGAAACCATTAAAAAGCAAGGCTTAAGAGTTCTTGTATGTGCCGGAACAGGTTGTGTGGCAAACGGGTCTTTGGGTGTTATCGAAAGATTTAAAGAGCTTGGCGCAGATGTATCAGTATTAACGGATTACGACAAAATGACGATAGTTCCGACAGGCTGCCACGGATTTTGCGAACAGGGAGTATTGGTAATAATACCCGATAAGCACGTTACCTACGTAAAAGTAAGATACAAAGACGTTGAAGAAATTTATGAAAGCCACGTAAGAAATAACAAACCCGTAGAAAGACTTCTCTACACAGACCCAAAATCAGGTGAACACGTACACAAAAACGAGGACATCAATTTCTACACAAAACAAACAAGAACAGCACTTCAAAACTGCGGAAACATAAATGCGGAATGTATAGACGAAGCAATAGCCGTCAGAGGATATGAAGCGCTATACAATGTTTTGAGCGAAAACGACCCTGACAGAGTAATTGAAACAATCGAAAAATCAGGCCTTAGAGGCAGAGGCGGCGGCGGATTTCCGACAGGAAGAAAATGGCGTTTTACAGCAGCCAACAAAGGCGGCAAATCATACGTAGTCTGCAACGGCGATGAGGGTGACCCGGGTGCGTTTATGGACAGAAGTATTATGGAAGGCGACCCGCATAAACTTCTTGAAGGTATGGCAATTGCAGCATTCGCAATCGGTGCGGATGAAGGATATATTTACGTGAGAGCAGAATATCCGCTTGCAATAAAAAGACTCAGAAAAGCAATAAAAGACGCCGAAGAAAGAAACTTCTTAGGCAAAAACATCATGGGAAGCGATTTTTCCTTCACTTTGCACATAAAAGAAGGAGCGGGCGCATTTGTTTGCGGAGAAGAAACCGCTTTGATAGCCTCAATCGAAGGGGAAAGAGGAATGCCGAGACCAAAACCGCCATTTCCTGCAAACAAAGGGCTTTTCGGACGTCCGACACTTATTAACAACGTAGAAACACTTGCAAACGTGCCTTTGATTATCCTAAACGGCGCAGACTGGTTTGCCTCAATGGGTACCGAAACTTCAAAAGGTACAAAAACATTTGCACTTACAGGTGAAGTTAATAACACAGGACTAATCGAAGTACCGATGGGAACAACGCTTAGGGAAATCATTTTCGACATAGGCGGGGGAATAAGAGGCGGAAAGAAATTCAAAGCCGTCCAAATCGGCGGACCTTCAGGCGGATGCTTGACAGAGGAGCATCTTGACCTTCCAATGGACTACGACAGCTTGATAAAAGCCGGTGCAATGGTCGGCTCAGGCGGTCTGGTTGTAATGGCAGAAGACACCTGTATGGTCGAAGTTGCAAGATTCTTTATGAACTTTACCAAAAACGAAAGCTGCGGGAAATGCGTCCCTTGCCGTGAAGGTACCAAGAATATGTTGAAAATTCTTGAAAAAATAGTAGCCGGCAAAGGTGAACTTTCGGACTTAGATTTGCTGGAGGAATTAGCACATTCCGTAAAAGAAGGTTCATTGTGCGGCTTGGGCAAAACTGCGCCAAACCCCGTACTTTCAACCCTTAAATATTTCAGAGATGAATATATAGCTCATATTGTAGACAAAAAATGCCCTGCGGGAGTTTGTACAGCAATGAAAACAATCGTTATAAACGAAGAAAAATGCAAAGGCTGTACAAAATGTGCAAGAACCTGCCCCGTAGGCGCAATTGAAGGAACAGTTAAGCAGCCACACCACATTGATCAGGAAAAATGTATTAAGTGTGAGGCTTGCTTAAACAGCTGTCCTTTCAAAGCAATAGAGTTAAAATAATTTATAAGGAATAAAAAAAATGGCAAAAACATTATTTATAGACGGTAAAGAAGTTGAATTTACAAACGAACCGAACCTTTTAGAGGTAATCCGAAACGCCGGAATGAATGTTCCGACATTCTGCTACCGACCTGATTTATCAACCTTCGGAGCTTGCAGAATGTGTGTTGTAGAAGTTGAAGGGCGAGGAATCCAATCCTCCTGCACAATGCCTCCTGAAGAGGGTTTAAAAATTCATCTTAACACGGAAAAAACAAGAAGAATAAGAAAAACAGTCTTGGAGCTTTTGCTTGCAAATCACGACAGAAGCTGCTTAACCTGCGACAAATCAGGTGATTGTGAATTACAAAAATACGCAGAGGAATACGGAATAAAAGAAATTCGCTACGCGGAAAAAGAGGATTACCTGCCAATAGACGACAGCTCACCATCAATCGTGAGGGATCCGAACAAATGTATTCTTTGCGGAGCTTGTGTCAGAGCTTGCAGTGAATTTCAAGGTCATTCGGTTTTAGGGTTTGCAAACAGAGGTTCTAAAACAGTTGTAGAGCCAATGAACGGCCGTCCTTTGGGACAGGTTGACTGCGTAAACTGCGGACAGTGCGTTGCAGTCTGCCCGACAGGTGCTTTGACTATTAAATCTCAAATCGAAGATGTTTGGTCAAGGATTACAAACCCGTCAACAAAAGTTATCGCACACATTGCACCGTCAGTAAGGGTTGCGTTGGGTGAGATGTTCGGCTTGGAGCCCGGTGAAAATGCTATCGGAAAAATTAATGCCGCATTGAGAAAAATCGGGTTTGATATGGTATTTGACACAAACTTTGGTGCGGATTTAACGATTATGGAAGAAGCAACGGAGTTTTTGGAACGGGTAAAAACAGGCCAAAACCTTCCGCTATTCACTTCCTGCTGTCCTGCTTGGATTAAGTATATGGAAACAATGCACCCTGATATGTTGAATCACCTTTCAAGCTGCAAATCTCCTATGTCAATGCAGTCACCGATTTTAGTGGATTTAGTTCCAAAAATTTTGGGAATTGAAAGAAAAGATTTAACCGTCGTTGCAATAATGCCTTGTACTGCAAAGAAATTTGAGGCACTTCGTCCTGAAATGTCACAAAATGGTGTTGCGGATACGGATTTTGTATTAACAACAAAAGAATTAGGCAAAATGATAAAGAGCGCCGGGATAGATTTCAACGCACTGGAACCTGAACAAGCAGATTCACCGTTTGGCGAATACACAGGTGCGGGTACAATATTTGGCGCATCAGGCGGGGTTGCTGAGGCTGCTGTAAGAACAGCCTATGAATTTGCAACAGGTGAGGTTTTGCAGGATGTTGATATAAAACAAATCCGAGGAACATCCGAAAGATGCAAAGAGGTTGAATTGGATTTAAAAGGCACAAAACTTACAGTTAGAGTTGTTTCTACCCTGAAAGAAGCTGAAAAATCAATAAAAGAAATAAAAGACGGCACGGCAAAATTCCAAATGCTTGAGGTAATGGCTTGCCCGGGCGGTTGTATAAACGGCGGAGGACAACCTTCCAGCGTTAATTGCTCAAAAATAAAAGAAGAACGCGCTCAGGGCTTGTACAAAGAAGACCGTGAACTTCCGCAAAGAAAATCTCACATGAATCCGTCAATTCAAAAGCTTTATAACGAATTTTTGGAATATCCGAATTCCCATAAGGCTCACGAATTACTTCATACTGTGTATACAGACAGGTTTAAGGATTCATACAGAGATATACAATAAAAAATAAGGGACTCATAATGAGTCCCTTTTAGTTTAAAAAATTATAAACTTATTTTCGTATTTTATCCAAACATTTGCCGACGAACTCAAACACATCCGAAACCAGTGCAAAGCCCGACTTATTCAGCCCCAAAGAACTATAAGAAAACAACCTGCAATTATTGGTCATTTTAATATTTTTTACCTTTGGCTTGTATGTAAAACCGCTGAATGGTGATATTTTAAGCATACACAATCCCCTACTATTTAACCACCTTGATTATGTCATCGGTTATATCAGTTGTACCATAGAGAACTACACTCTTTGATAACACCATATCATAACCCAATTCCTTTGCTTTTTGTTCGATAACCTTTGAAATATCATCTTCAACAGACTTCAACTTTTTGGAATAAGCTTCATCAATCTTGTTTTTCTTATCCACAAGCTGCTTGCCGTATTTTTCTTCAAGCTCTTGTTTCTTTTTAGTGTCCTCAACCTTGGCAACATCTTTTCTTGCCTTGTCAACAAAAGCGAACAATTCTTTCAATTCCGCCTGATGAGATTTCTGCAATGTTTTTAATTGGGAAGATGAATTCACGACTTTTGGAATATCAACATACGCAATACCCGCAGCTTGAGCCTCGTTAAAAAGCAAACCGCAAGTAACCGCCGATAAAATCATAAGTAATTTAAAACTTTTTTTCATAACTCCAATCCTTTCTCCACTAAACATATGATTTTTGCAATTTTGTTAACACAAACAACTTAATTTTTTGTCATAATGTTTACAAGAAAGCAATAATACACTATAATGATAACAGATGTGCGGTTATTTTTGTAAAAAAATAAATTTTTGTAACCAAATCGTAATAAAACTATAAAAAAACTTTATGTCCGTGCGTTATAGTAAGAAAATAAAAGTAACCGGACTAGGTGTAATCAGAAGGTAATAGATAAGATATGAAAAAGGTGATCACAAAAAAAATTTTTGTAAGTGCGGTACTGGCACTTTCGACGTTTTGCTGCATTTCAACAAAAGCCCTTGCAATAGACCTCCCACAATCAGTAATAGATGTTATTGAAAGTACCCGAGGTAACATCAAGCACGATATAGACACGTTAAAATTTGAGCGGGAACGCCAGGAAATCCAAAGTGACTATGAACTTTATCAAGAACAACGTGAAGGGGGTAAAGGCGGCACCCAAGGGAGTACCGTTATTCAAGGAGCACCTGAAGGCAGCGGAGACGTAATTCGAGCAAAAGTAGAGGAACTTGAGACAAAAGGTGTTTATGTAAATTCTATCGAAGTCGCACCTTCTGAAATTTTGACAAGAGAAGAAATTGAATCAATCATATCTAAATACGCAGGAAAAAATTTATTTATCACCGACATTCAATCAATGATTGACGAAATCAATAATTTATATGCCAAAAAAGGTTTTGTAACCGCAAAGGCATATCTTCCGGAGCAACAGGTTGAAAACGGTGCAATATACATCGGCTTGGTAGAAAGCCGCATCGGTAAAGTAACGATTGACGGAAACAGATGGACAAAATCAAATTATATTTTAGATAGAATTCCTGACAAAGAACACCAACTTTTTGATATAGTGAAATTGGAAAAAGACGTACTTGACTTTAACCGCTACAACGAAGGTGTAAAACTTTCAGCCAACTTAAAGGCCGGTGAAAAGGAAGGTACAACCGATATTGAGCTTTCCGCAGAAGAAAAATTCCCGTTCCACATAATGGGTGTAATGGATAACGCAGGAAGGTATCAAACAGGTAAACTCAGAGGCGGCCCGATGATAGTTGCAGACAGCTTGTTCGGATATCGCGACAGAATGAGTGCAGGTGCTTACTTCAGCGGCGGTGCAACAAGCCCGTTCTTTGATTATAATATCCCTGTTAACAAATACGACGGACGTGTGGGTTTTAGCTACTCATCCACATTTGCCAACGTAAAATGGGGACAATACTCACCTTTAGGGTTAAAAACAAGGTCCTACATTTATTCATTGTACTATACACAACCAATCAAAAGATCACAAGGATTTGAACTTAAAGGTTACGGTTCATTAAACTATAAACGTGTATTTACCGGTATGGATGCATTAAGAGAATTCACCGGATCTTCTCAGCTAGGGTTGGATGAAGTCACGAGTGCGGATATCGGTATCAACTTAAGAAAAGATACCCCGAGAGGTATTTGGTATTTGAACCAAAACGCATCAATGGCATTCCCGATATTTGACAGCAGATCAAGCTACTTCAAGTATTCAGGCGGAATGTTGAGATTACACGATTTTTCGCACGGTGTATACGCACAAGTCCGAGCAAATTATCAAATCATACCTAATAACAAAGATATTCCTTACATCGACCAATTCCAAGCAGCCGGTTTGGTTACTGTAAGAGGTTACTCTGAAGGTATATTGATAGGTAAAAACGGTTACTTTACAAGTGCTGACTTAATCTTCCCGCTTTTACCGAGACAAATCACAAGCCCAAGATCAGGTGAAAAGATACCGTTTTTGGGTAAATACGTACAAGGAGTTGTATTTGCAGACCACGCTGGAGTATTTCCTGATGCAAGACACGATTATTTCGACGGCAGCTACTTCATTGCATCAGTAGGTATGGGTTTAAGAGTTCAGCTTC
>CALVAZ010000024.1 GCA_944325675.1 Candidatus Gastranaerophilales bacterium | reverse complement strand
TTTTATGCTATAATAATCTTATGAAACACGTATTTGAACAAAAAGTTTTTTATGCAGACACTGACGCTTACGGTGTTGTTTGGCATGGAGCATATCTCAGATGGCTTGAACAGGGCAGAGTTTTGTGGTGCGAAGATAGGGGCTACAGTCTTGTTGAGCTTAAAAACAACGATATTGTGCTGCCTGTTGTTAATATGAACGTTAAATACAAGGCTTCTGCAAAGCTTGATGATATTGTGGTTGTTGAAACTTGGATTGAAAAATTCAATTCGCTTTCCGTAACCTTTAAACAAACCGTCAAGTCAAAAGAAAGCGGAAAGTTATTTATTGAAGCTGAATTTGATGTTGTTGCCATAAACAATGACGGCAAACTGTACAGAAGAATGCCGGAATGCTTATATAAGGTATTTGAAGAGGCTTTGAAATGTCCGGCACTCGCTTAAATAAGTACATAGCCTCCTCAGGGGTTTGCTCAAGAAGAAAAGCCGATGAGCTTATCGAAAGCGGTGCGGTCTTGGTGAACGGCAAAAAAGCCACTGAGCTTGGTTTTATTGTGGGCGAAAAGGACAAGGTTTTTGTTAACCAAAAACTTATCAGGCCTGTCAAACACCTTTATTACAGATTCTACAAGCCTGCAGGATATATAACCACCTGTGATGATGAAAAGGGCAGAAAGACAATTTATGACCTTTTGCCTGAGGAATTGTATAACCTTAAACCTGTCGGAAGGCTTGATAAGGATTCCACAGGGCTTTTGATTTTAACAAATGACGGCGATTTGATTAATAAACTTACGCACCCGTCGGTTAAGGTTCCTAAAGCCTATCTGGTAAATGTAAGCGGTAAGATGCAGAAAAAAGAGCTAGAGGAAATGGCTCGCGGTATTGAGATTGAGCCCGGAAAAATCGCCTATGCTGATGTAACTTTACTTGATATGACAAGCAAAGAGACTTCGCTGCATATAATTCTTTATCAGGGCATGAACAGGCAAATCAGAAAAATGGTTGAGCATTTTGGCTATGAGGTTAAATCACTTAAACGAATCAGGCATGCGACCATTGTTTTGGACGGGTTGAAACGCGGTGAATTCAAGCCGATTAATCCGCGTCAGATTAAAGAATTAAAAAGTTTTTTGGATAAGGTTGAAGAAAATGCTTAAGGTTGCTGTTTGCGGAAATATTGCATCAGGAAAGTCCGAGGTTCAAAGGATTTTAAAATCTTTGGGGTACAAGGTTTTTGATACGGATTTGGCAGGACATGAGGTGCTTTTGGAGTGTTCTGAAAAAATCCAAGCGGCATTTTCAAATTTTTCCATAACCGAAAACGGCAAAATCTCTCGCGAAAAATTGGGCAAGGTCGTTTTCGATGACAAGAAACAGCTCGAAAAGCTCAATTCCCTCGTCCATCCGCTGATTAAAGAAAAAATATTGAAGTTTTTTGATGAAAATTCAGACGAAAAACTCATTTTTGTCGCAATTCCATTGCTTTTTGAGGCCGGCATGGAGAGTTTGTTTGACAAAATTGTTTTTGTGTCGGCGGGTGATGAAATTCGGCTCGAAAGGCTTATGAAAAGAAACGGATACGACAAAGATTACGCCCAAAAAAGGCTGGATTCTCAAATTCCGCAGGAGATTAAAATCCCAAAATCGGATTTTGTCTTAGAAAATAACTCCACGCTTTCAAATCTTCAAGAATCCGTGACTACACTGGTACAAAAACTCGAGCGCCTTGTCTGATATTATGAGTAATACCGCCGCTTGCAGCTGTTCCGTTGCCGAGAGTGATTTCTGTGTGGCCGTATTGTGAGCTATATCCTGCAACGCCTCGGTCATATACAAGTACGCAGCCTGCAGGTAGTGATGAAAGGTCTATGTTTTGGGTTGAAATTTCTTTGAAGTTTTTGTTATCCTTTAAAATTCCCGCCATTTGATATCCGTGACCGTTTTTGTATGCGCCCAGTCCGGCGTCTTCTATCGCTTCTTTTACGTGTCTTGCACATAAATTGTCAAATCCGCCTTCCGTTGAAACTTTTGCTATTTCTCTTGCTAAGCGTGATGCTTTTTGTGTGTCGTAGCCTGCTTTTTTAAGTGTCGGCAAGTTTGTTTCCGTATTGATTGATGCGGTTGCTGTTGTACGTGCTCGTGTACTTGAAGGTGTTTGAGTAGTTTTCTCTGTTTGTGTGTTTTGCGTTCTTCTTGTTGTCGTAACTTTCAGAAAATCAAACAGACCTGTTGATGCAGGTGTGAAGCTTGGTGTTGCAAAGCTTGGTGTTGCAAAGCTTGGTGTCGGTGTTGAAAAATTAAGTGCCGGTATATAGCTTGGCATAAACATATTCGGATTAAACAATCCGCCGAATATAGAGTTTGTATATGAATAATTGGGAGTGTAAAAATTAAACGGAAAATATCCGCAGTTGAATTGCGGCGTGAAGAATGAAAAATTCGGAGTAAAAGCATTAAAAGCCATTGCCCCGCCAAATAGCGGTTGATATTGATTAAAAAGGTTATTTAATCCCCAAATGCCCAAAATTGTCCCCTTAATTTTTCCTCTATATATCTATAAAGGATTATATTAAGGGGAAATTGCTTTTTTGTTACAAAATATTAATTAGTAACTTAATATGGATGCTTCAGCCGCACCTGAATCGATTACGTCAAACGGTTTGTTGTCATCGTCGGTTATTTCGTAATCGTGTTCGGTTAGGTTGAATTCCTTCGTTACAAGCTCTTTTACGTTACTTGCTGTGTCTACAAGATAGAACTTGTTTACGTTTTTCATGTAAAGCCCGAAGCATTTTGTTTCTTTAATTTGTTTTAAAAAATGATTTTTTAAAATACTTTTGTTTGAACCGTCAAAAGTGATTTCTTCCACTTCAGCATTTTCTTTTACAGTTTCCAAAAGTTTGTAGGGTTCCACCCATTTTTTGATAATTAATGTCAGCATATTTCCTCTTGTTTCTTAAATTGCATTTCGTATAAATGCTTGTATTTACCGTTATTAATTTGCATAAGCTCATCATGCGTTCCGAGTTCAGCCAACTCTCCTTCATTTATAACCGCAATTCTGTCGGCGTTTTTGATTGTGGAAAGTCGGTGAGCTATTACAAATACTGTTTTGTTTTGGATTAAGTTATCCAAAGCTTTTTGAACAACTGCTTCTGATTCGTTATCTAAAGCTGATGTCGCTTCATCCAAAATGACAATCGGAGCATCTTTTATCATTGCCCTTGCAATCGCAACACGTTGTCTTTGTCCGCCTGATAATGTTGTTCCGCGCTCTCCTACATAAGTATCAAGACCCTTTTCCAACGTTGATACGAAATCCTCCAAGTGCGCCATTTTGACAACCTTTTGAATGTTTTCCTCAGTTGCCTTTTCGTTGCCCATCAAGATATTTTCTCTTATTGTTCCTGAGAAAAGGTAATTGTCCTGAAATACAAATGATATATGATTTCTCAAGGATTTCAGCGTGTAATTTTTTATGTTTATTCCGTCAAATTCAACGGCACCGCCTGTTACATCGTAAAACCTCGGGATTAAGTTGACAAGCGTGCTTTTTCCCCCGCCTGAATTTCCGACAAGTGCTATAGTTTCGTTCTTTTTGATTTTTAAATTAATATTTTTCAACACAGGCAAGCCCGGTTCATATTCAAACGAAACGTTGTTGAAGCAAATTTCATCGTGTAATCCGTCAAGAACAAGCGCATTCGGCTCATCTTTAATGTAAGGTACCAAATCAAACAATTCAAATACACGTCCCATAGCAACAAACGTTGTTTGAAGTCCTGTTAAAGTGTTACCCAAGTTCTTAACCGGTTTATATAAAAGTAATAATGATGTAACAAAAGACATCATGCTTCCTGCGGTCAATGCACCTGTCAAAATCAGGTGAGTTCCGTACCAAAATACCAGCGCTATACCGATAGAGCATACAAAATACATTATAGGCGACATCCAGCCGACACGCTTGGTCAAAGACATTGCAAGGTCGAATTGTTGGTGAATTTGGTTTTCGAACTTGTTGTTTTGATCGTTTTGAAGATTATATGCTGCGATAATTTTATTACCTGCAAAAGTTTCGTTAAAGTTGGTGGTCATATTCCCGCCGACAACCATTGTAGCGTTTGAGACGCTTTTGATTTTCTTTCTTATAAACGTAACAGGAGTAATCGCGAGCGCCATAATCGTGACACCTACTATTGCAAGCTGCCAAGAATTATATAATAATACCGCAACCAAACCTACAATTCCAAATGCCGTTGAGATGAAGGCTTGCAGGTTTGAAATAATGCTTTTTGATGCAGTATCAGGGTCTGACAAGAACCTTGTCAAAACAAGTCCTGAGGAGTTTACGTCGTAAAATTGCGGGTCGAGTGAGGTGAGTTTTTTGAATAAATCCACTTTAAGTGCGTTTGAAATTCTTTGTCCAAGCCAATCTGTCAGGTAGTGGCTTAAATATTTTAAGACGCCCTGAAACGCCGCAAAAAGAACTATGCCGATGGGAATTATTGCCGCAAAACTCGATTGCACCTGAATGTTATGACCCATTATTGTGTATGTAACAGATGGATTGCCGTTGATTACCAAATCCATGTAAGGCCTTAGAGAAAGTGCTACAACACCGTCTAACAATCCCAAAGGAATTGCGATTATCAGGTTTAGTATTATTCTGCCCCAGCGCGGTTTAATATACGGATATATTTTTTGCAGCAAATAACCGTATCTGAAAGCATCTTTTGATACTGTATCTTTTAATTTATACTCCATAACCTACCTCAAAAAATATTGCATGATATGATTATCGCATAAAAATTCAGGATTTCAATTTTGTAAATGTGTGGACGACAAAATGGAAGTTTTTTTGAAATGTTTAGCATTGTTTCAAGCCTTAAAATTCCAATTATCTTGCGGGTATTTTATTAAATAATGTAACAATTTGGCAATTTATTAAGATAAAAAAACTTTAGCTAATTATGGGGGAAGAATGTTAGAAAGAATCAATTTGTCAAATACTACAACAAATACGCCGTCAAAGCAAGTTAAAAAACAACATGTGGCGGTTCCTGTATCATCTCAGGTTCAAGTTAGTAAGAGTTTTGAAGGTTTGGACGCGCTGGCGTCATATAATTCTTATGTACTTAGAAAAAATGTTAATTTTGACATTCCTGTTGTTGAAAAAATCGATATACCGGATAATTTTGATTCATTAGAGGGTGAACATATTTATGATTCTGCGGGAAGACTTGTCTGCGTTGTATGTGAGGACAATAATAAAAGATATGTCTATCATAACAACGAGGAAAAATTCGTTGAAGTGTTTGATAAAACTTCTAATGAAAAATTAAAAGAGCAAACAAGTTATGTTAATTTAAATGATGAAGAAATGATTAGCGTTGTGGAATTTGTCCCTGGTAGAAAAGATAGTTATCAAACTTTTTACAAAGTCGCTGACGGGCAAATTTTTTTAGACTCTAAAAGTAAAAACGTAAACTATGAAGACGGCTCTTACAACGAATACATTTATTATCCGGTACAAAAAGAATATCAAGTAATAGAGCACTCAAATTTCAAAAATACTAATTGGCTGTTTGATAAAAGTATTACATATGATGAAAATAAAAATGTAAAAAAAATAACGGAACACGGTTCTAATTCTTGGCGAGAAAAGGAAGTTAAATACAAAAACGGCTGTTCATATGCCTTGGAAGAAACAAATATAACCGCAATTCCAAACAATTTAGGCAAAGACCCTATGACTGACCCTGATTTGAAGCCTTCTCAAAAATTTGAAGTTACTTCTGACCCAAAAAGTATTGATGGATTTAAAACATACTATTCAAACGGTGTTATAGAGAAAAATATAACCAAGGAATCAGTATATTATTTTAATTATAACGGTGATTTATCAAGGATTCAAACAAATAATAAGAATATTATTTTTAACATGTATGGCCAAACTATTGAAGAAAAGTTAGAAAACGGCGCTATAAAGACGACAATGTATAGCTACAATAAGGATAAAGGAAACGGGCAAACTTATGTAAAATATGAAAAAGATAATTTTTGTAAGGAATTATCAATCCTAAATAACAAACCGGTTAATTATTTCGAAAGTCGTGACGGCAAGGATTGGACTGCAATATATAATCAAGATGGAGATTTGCTAAGGGTTTTAGACAATTAGTAGACAGAAGTTGAAACAGTTTGAATAACCAAAAAGTCGGCGGAAAGGCAGGCTTGACGAACCATACAAAAGAAGTCATTAAGACTTCTCTTGCTCGCTCGCGTTTAACGGCAATTCCGTGTTTTGCTTCGGAGTGCAACTCCTGTGCAAAAACACTCCAGCCTCAGCTCGCTCGCGCCGAACTTCTTTTGTATTAAGCTTCTCGCTATCAAAACACACAAAATAAAAAGAGGCTAGGAAAAATCCTATCCTCTCTTTATGGTGGGCGTTAGAAGACTCGAACTTCTGACCCTCTCCTTGTAAGGGAGACGCTCTACCAACTGAGCTAAACGCCCAAGCGCAATTCCTATATTAACAACAACAAAATTTATTGTCAATATTTTTTTGAAACATTTTTTATTTTTTTTCGTCTTTTTCTTTAGTTATTGAAAGAGAGAGGACTTTTTAATGATTTTGGGCTGCGAAGATAATTCACTTTTTAAGGACTTAGAGCTTGGTTTGCACGAGGATGAAATCTGCGATGATGCAGTTGATTTGGAAGATGATGATTTGGCGCTGCAAAAACCGAAAACTTTCAACTCAATTTCGCACGATAATGATATCCTTCAAATGTATTTGAAAGATATCGGCAAAATAAAACTTCTTTCGACAAAAGAAGAACAATTACTCGGCAAACAAATTAAAGAAAACAAATCCGAAATTGCAAAAAGAAAACTTATTCAGGCAAATCTTCGTCTTGTCGTAAGCATTGCTAAAAAATACATAGGACAAGGCGTATTATTTATGGATTTGGTGCAGGAAGGCTCTTTGGGCTTGATTAAAGCTGCTGAAAAATTTGACTACTCAAAGAATTTCAAATTTTCAACCTATGCGACCTGGTGGATTAAACAAACCATCATCCGCGCTATCTCCAATAATTCAAGAACCATTCGCATACCTGTTCACATGGCTGATAAAATACGAAAATACAAACGCGTATATTCACAATTGTCTTTTTCTCTCGGCAGAGAACCCTCCGACACTGAAATTGCCGAAAAAATGAATATACCTGCAAAAAAACTTACTGCCATTAAAAAAGCCATTATAAAAGAACCCATAAGCCTTGAAGCTCCCGTAACAGACGACTTGAATGTTGGTGATTACGTGGCCGATAACAGTTATAAATCGCCTGAAACTCAAACTCGCAACAACATGGTTAAAGGCAGTATAAATGATCTGCTCTCATCTCTTAACGAACGGGAAAGAAAAATTATCTCCTGCCGATTTGGCATTAACGGTGAAACGCCCAAAACTCTCGAGCAATTGGGCATGATTATGGGGTACTCTAAAGAACGCATAAGACAACTTGAAGACTGCGCTCTCAGAAAAATTCGGGAAAGAAAAGAATTCAAGCATTTTAGAGATTTTATAGAAGACTAAAATTTGTTGATAATTATTGTGACCCAGATAGCCTTTTTTGTTGATTTTAACTACAATCCGCGAGAAAGGTTTTTCAGTACTCTGCCTATTATGATTATTTCAACATCATTTTCAGGTTTTATTGTCTCTGTCGGGTATTTCGGGTTGTCCGATATAATGTCCAGTTCACCGGTTACCCTTAATCTTAAACGTTTTACGTACCATTCATTATTTATTTTCAGTACAAAAATCCCGCCGTTATTGAAATCTTTTCTTGATGTGTCAACCAAAAGTACATTCCCGTCCTCAATAACAC
>CALVAZ010000023.1 GCA_944325675.1 Candidatus Gastranaerophilales bacterium | reverse complement strand
ACCGTTTTCAACAGGGTTAAATCCTTCATCAGGCAGTACAAATTCTATACCACTGCCTTTTGATATCTCGTTTATTTCCTGTAATTTATGCAGATTGCCTGTTGCAAAAACTATTTCCATTATTTACCGTACCGTCTTTGTCTGTTACCAAATTCAAAAATAGCATCCGATAAAGACTTTTCGTTAAATTCAGGCCAGTATTGCTTTGTAACCAAAATTTCAGAATAAGCGATTTGCCATAAAAGATAATTTGAAATCCTCATTTCACCGCCTGTTCTAATCAAAAGGTCAGGATCAGGAATATCTCTTGTATACAATTCACCGGAAATCAAATCTTCAGTAATATCTTCAGCCTTTGCACCTTTTTCAATAAGATGTCTAACTGCATTAACTATCTCATCTCGTGAACCATAATTAAACGCTATCTGCAATCTGACACCCGAATTATTTTTTGTATAATCCATTGCGTCATACAAAATCTTTTGCAATTTTGGATTTAATTTAGTCAAATCACCTATAAAATTTATAACTACACCGTTTTCGTGCAATTCTTTTAATTCATTTTTTATTGTATTTGCGAGTAAATCCATCAAAAATGCAACTTCTTCAGGCTTTCTGTTCCAATTTTCAGTAGAAAAAGCGTAAACAGTCAAATATTTTACACCAAACTTGTAGCAAGCCTTAAGCGTAGCTTTTAAGGCCTCTACACCTTTTTTATGCCCCATAGCAGACGGAAGATTTTTCTCTTTTGCCCATCTGCGATTTCCGTCCATAATTATTGCGATATGTTTTAAATCAGTATCTTTTACAATATCTTTTGCTGTTTTATTTTCAATCTCAGTTATCATAATTCCTCACCTGAAAAATTATAGCACAAAAAAATACCGCCTAAGCGGTATTTTTATTTTATGTATTTTTAATTATTTAACTTTTACAAATCTGCCTTTTGCATCTCTTGGACGAACACCGTTAACTTCCTGTCCGGCACTTTTAAACAACCCTTTTAGTTTTTCAAAACCACCTACGAAAAAATCTTTTACAGCTGTCCAAGCTTTTTTGGCAAAAGCAGCAGCTCTATCATACCAACCAGCACCTTTTTCTTTAACACTCTTTGCTGCATTAACTGTAGTGTCTTTAACTTTTCCTGCCACATCAACTGTTTTTGTTTTTATAGCATTAAGAACTTCTTTTGGCTTAACTTCTTTCAAATCTTTAAAAGCTTTTGCAATGTTTTTGCGATAAACAATACCTGCAGCTACTGCACCCACAAGGGCTAAACCTGCCGCCACAAGACCTACAGTTTTTTTAGTTTTTGAATTGTCTTTTACCGGTACACCATACGCATCAGCAAACTCTTTTAGCTGCGCTTTGTTTAATAAAACCGCACCCATGTTACCATTATTTACGGAAATTGAATACTTGTCTTTACCTACCTTTTGGACATTGAAGCCCGGAATTGCTGTGATTGCCATTTTAGTCCTTTCAAATATTTTTTAACCTTCTGTATGCATTAAGCACCAAACATGATTTTTTTTGCTATGACAAAAATATTTTTGTTACATATATTAACACAAAAAGAATACCCTTATGGGGTACTCTTTTTATATCTCTCTTTTATTTAAAGCATAAGGCCTATGAACATCCTGAATAACCGCATTTAAGACATATAAAACATCCTTCTGCCATTTGAATTTCATTGCCACATTCAGGACATTTTACTGTCTTAATTTCACCTGTAGGTTCTTCAGAAATTTCTTCAGCAACTTCTTCAACCTTTACTTCTGTCTTTTTCTTGTCGTCCAGATTCATAGGCTGGAATTGTCTTGAATTATTTCTGTAAACCGTAATACCTTTAAGGTTATTCTTGTATGCCAAGATGTATGCTTCCTCAATATCTTTTCTCGTTGCATGTTCTTCAAAGTTTACGGTTTTTGAAACAGCATTATCAGTATGCAGTTGGAATGCAGCCTGCATTTTAACGTGCCAATACGGTGAAACATCGTGAGCTGTAACAAATATGTGTTTAATTTCATCAGATATACCATCAACATGGGCTACCGAACCATCTTTTGCAATTTTTTGCATCAAATCTTCTGAATACAAACCGTGCGATACCATGTAATCCTTGAAAATCGGGTTGACTTCAAGCATTTCAGTTCCATCCATAATCAATCTTGAAAATACAAGACCAAACAATGGTTCAACGCCACCTGAAGCACCTGCAATCATTGAAATTGTACCCGTCGGCGCAATACAAGTAGTTGTAGCATTTCTGATACCATATTGTTTAATTTGTGCATCCAAATCTTTCCACTGTTCATCAGAAATTTTTCCGGCAGACTTTCCTCTATATTTGTTGTACAAATAGTTTTCGCTATCATATATGCTGCCTTTGAAGTTATTAAATCTGCCACGTTCTTTTGAAAGCTCAATAGATTCGCATTTAGATTCGTAATCAATAAATTCCATAACCTGACCGGCAAGTTTTGTACCTTCATCAGAAGCATATGAAATGCCCATTTTCATGAGCATATCTGCCCAGCCCATAACCCCAAGTCCGATTTTTCTGTTATTTTGAACCATTTCAGAAATTTGAGGTAACGGATAATTGTTAACAGCAATTACATTGTCTAAGAATCTGATAGCAGTTCTTGTTGTTTGAGCTAACAAATCCCAATCAACCTCACAGCCGCTTGAAGTTTCTTTAACCATTCTGCCCAAATTTATAGAGCCTAAGTTACAAGCTTCATAAGCTAACAATGGAACTTCTCCGCAAGGGTTTGTGGATTCAATTTGACCAATCAAAGGAGTCGGGTTATCAGCATTCATCTTGTCAATAAATACAATACCCGGTTCACCGTTTCTCCAAGCACCGTCAACTATCATATCAAAAACTTTTTTAGCACTTAATCTTCCGACAACCTGATTATTTTGCGGGTTGACCAAATCATAATCTGTTCCGTTTATGTATGCTTCCATAAACTTGTCAGTAACTGCAACAGAAATATTGAAGTTATTCAATTTGTTGTTATCGGATTTACATTCGATAAAATCAAGAATATCAGGGTGATCAACTCTTAAAATTCCCATATTTGCACCACGTCGGGTACCACCTTGCTTAACAGCCTCGGTTGCTGCGTTAAAAACTTCCATGAATGATACAGGACCTGATGAAACACCCATAGTGGATCTTACAACACTGTTTTTAGGTCTTAATCTTGAGAATGAAAATCCTGTACCGCCACCTGACTTATGAATTAATGCGGTATTTTTAACAGTTTCAAAAATTCCTTCTAAAGAATCCTCAACCGGCAAAACAAAACAAGCTGCTAATTGACCCAATTCACGACCTGCATTCATCAAAGTCGGTGAATTTGGCATAAAATAACAATTTGTAATTGCTTTGTAAAATCTTTCTGTCAACTTATCAACATCAGATTGAGAAGCACCAAATTTGAAATCACCAGCTGCAATAGAGCTTGCAACACGTCTGAACATATCAGACGGTTTTTCTGTACAATTGCCATCTTTATCACGTTTAAGGTATCTTTTTTCAAGAACTTTTATCGCGTTTTCGGATAAGCATAAATCTTCAACACACGTAGAACTGTTTTCTGCCACATTAACCTCCATAGCCTTTATTAAAATTAGTTATACTATCCCTAAAGCATGCTTTCAAAAGCATGACTATTCTATAATTTTACATCAGTTTTTTATACCTTGCAACAACATGCCAAAACTGTAACACAAGTTAATTTTTGAATAGAAAATGACTCATTTTAAAATTATTGACATGAACCGAAATGACCACTATAATCTACATATGAATAATGACAATCTGAAGAAAATTTTCGCATTTACTTTGGCAGAGGTGTTGATAACCTTAGGTATTATCGGAGTTGTAGCCGCAATGACTATCCCCACCCTTATACAAAACCAGCGGAATAAAATACTTCAAACCCAACTTAAAAGAACATATTCACTGTTGAATCAGGCCTTCAAATTATATCAAGTTGATAATGGCATTCCGATTATGCGCAATAATATATCTGCAAGAAGACTTAAAGCTGCAATTATGCCATATCTTAAAATATCTTTAGACTGTGGATTTGGCTATGATGATACAGGAAGCGAAACAGCATGTGTCACAAATAACAGTTATGAAACCGGCACAACGGATTCGGACAGTTACCAAAACTTAAACAACACAAGCCCTATTGATATGCAGTTTTTTGATGACGGTCAATTTGTGTTGAATGATGGTTCGTTGGTTCTCATTGAAAATAATGGCTTAGATTTTATATCAGTAGATGTAAATGGCCTACATAACAAACCAAACCAGCTCGGAAGAGATTTATTTATGTTTGAAGTTCGAGATAACGGAGTTTTAACACCAATGGGTGCAGACGACACGTACTATGATGAAGAAACCTTCTGCTCAGATACTTCAACGAGTGATATGAATGGCGCAGGCTGCACCTATAAGGCTCTATACGACAAAGACTATTTCAAAAACCTCTAAATACTCCCCAATTAATAATCTTGACAAAATATGAAAAACAATATTTAATTAAAGAAAAAGGAGGATTGTATGAAAATGATTACTACAAAAGCGGTTCAGATAGTCGCCCCCCCCCGTCCTTGGTTATTAGGTTTTGCTCGACTTGACAAATTCGTGAACCATAACTATAATTCTAGTATTATGAATTATGGTTTTAAGAAGTTTTTTGCTTTTACTTTGGCTGAAGTATTGATTACATTAGGTATTATC
>CALVAZ010000022.1 GCA_944325675.1 Candidatus Gastranaerophilales bacterium | reverse complement strand
AATGTGAGAGCATACCGCCTGATACAATACAACCTTCTGAAACCATTGAATTAGTTGCCATACCAACACGATCACCTTCCTGCCAAATGAATTTTGCCGGAGGATAGTTGTAATTAAATGTTCTTATAGGCCAATCCTTAGAATACAAATCTAGTTCAGGAGCAGCAGCCAACAAATCCATGTTAGCCTGCCAATATGCATCAATACTACCTACATCACGCCAGTATCCTCTTTCTGCATCAGAAATTCCAGGAAAACTATTGTGATGAAAATTGTATACATAAATATTTTTGCCTTCGTTTAAAAGCATAGGAATAACATTCTTGCCAAAATCATGACTAGACTCTTGTATTTGATCATCTTTATATAAAGCATTCAGTAAAATATCCTTGTTAAAGATGTAATTCCCCATAGATGCAAGGCACATATTAGGATTTCCCGGGATTGATTTCGGTGCACTTTGCGGTTTTTCAACGAAATTAACCAATCGCCAATCATCATCAACTTCAATTATTCCAAATTCAGAAGCCTCTTCAATTGGAATCGGAATAGCCGAAATCGACAAATCCGCATTTTTTCCTTTGTGAAATTCCAACATCTGAGATACATCCATTTTATATATATGATCACCACCAAAAATACAAACAAATTTTGGGTCTTCATCAATAATATGGAAAATATTTTGATAAATTGCATCCGCGGTACCACGGTACCAGTCGTTACCCGTACGCATTTGAGCAGGCGCAAGATCAATGTACTGGTTTAAAAAGGGTGATAACATCCAACCACGGGTTATGTGTTTGTTGAGTGAATCTGATTTATATTGAGTTAATACCTTGATTTTATAAAAGCCGGAGTTGATAAAATTATTAATAACAAAATCAATAATTCTGTATCTTCCGCCAAAAGGCACAGCCGGTTTTGCTCTATCTTTTGTTAACGGATAAAGCCTTTTACCTTCACCACCTGCAAGAATCATAACCAAAGCATCATCAATAGACATATAAATCCCTCATCTTTTATATAAATTTATTATACACAAGATATCAAAAAATTGTAATATCTTTTCTAAAAATTTTATGCTTCATCACAATTTTTTCTGCATAATCTTTTAATGCCGAAAAAGGCTCCTCGGCAACTTTGCATAATGACAGAACCCTTCCGCCGTTTGAGTATAGTTTGCCGTTTTCAGATTTAACACCCGCTAAATAAACCTTTACAGAGTTGTCGTCATCAGGCAAAATAATTTCATCGCCTTTTATCGGATTATCAGGATAACCCTCACTTGCTATTGTCAAACAAGCCGAATAACCTTTTTTGTATCTCGGAATCTCATCTTCTAACAAAATTGACAAAAAATCATTGTCCAGATAATTTAATATAGCTTGACACTCCGGATCACCCAACCGGACATTATATTCAAGCACGTACCAATCATCCAGAGCCCAAATAAGCCCTGAATAAATAAATCCGGTAAATGCGGCACCTTCATCAACTAAGGCTTTTTCAAGTAATTTAAGGTATATATCTAATCTGCTTTTTTGTATATCATTTAAGTCAACAGGACAGTATGCACCCATGCCGCCTGTGTTGGGTGATTTTTTATCAGAAGTTAATCTTTTAAAATCACGCGCAGGACAAAAATTTATCAATTTTTTACCATTAAAATATGACATTACGGAAATTTCGGCACCTTCCAAATATTCTTCAATAAAATACGGAGCTGGAATCCTTCTTGTGAATTCATCCTTTTCTTGAGAGTTGTAGACAACTTTAACACCTTTACCTTTGCAAAGCCCATCAGCTTTTACAACTTGCGGGTAAATATCCGCTTCTAAAGACAACAGTTTAGCGCATTTTATTCCGTGATTTACCATAAACTTTTTAGCGAACAGTTTTGAACTTTCAAGCTGTGAAAACTTTTTATCTACACCAATACATCTGATACCTTTTTGAGTGTAATAGTCAACTAGCCCGTCACAAATAGGCTGTTCAGGACCAAAAATGATTAAGTCAGCATCTTCAGGTACAGAAACAATTTTTTCGCATAAATTCGACTTGGAAACGATATCTCTGATAGCTTCTTCACGAGCGCCACACCCATATACGCAAACCTTTAGCGGCATTCTCGGCACCCTCCTTTGCAGCCACCACAGCCACCTAACAAATCAGAAAAATCAAACACCTTATCTTCCAACAATTTTTCAATCACGATTGGATATAGTTTATGCTCTAGCGCGTGGATTTCGTTTTCAAATTCGTCAAAGTGAGTATCATTACCGATTAAAACAGGGTATTGTGCAATAATCTTACCTCCATCAAGTTCATCCGTCACCCAATGAATTGTGATACCGCTGACCTTAACACCCGCAAAGAAGGCTCTTTGTATAGCATCTTTACCTTTAAAGGCCGGAAGTAAAGACGGATGGATATTAACAAATTTTCCCAAATTCAATACACCAGGCGGCAAAATTCTCATATATCCTGCTAAAACGATTAAATCAAAATTATTTGTCCCAAAATATTCAGCATTTTCTTCAAAAGGCAAATATTTATAATCCACACCCAAATTCTTGGCACGCTCTAAAATATAGGCATTTAATTTATCCGAAATACAGGTTATTTTAACATCTTTATCCTTAAAATACTCAACAATAGCCTGAAAATTACCGCCATTACCTGAGCCCATAACCGCAACACTTTTCGTCATTTCATCACGACCTTTCCAAAAATAAACGGGTTAAATTCACCGCAAATTTCAAAAATTTTCTCGATATTGTTATCGTCTGCAATAATACAAAAGCCAACTCCGCAGTTGAATACTTCAAACATCTCCTCACCGCATAACTCAAACAATTTTTCATATACTTTAACGGGCTTAATTTTTGAATAATCAAGCTCAACCGAAAATTTCTCTGGAATTACTCTTATTAAATTATTATAAATTCCACCACCTGTTATGTTTGCAGCAGCTTTTATGAGATTTTTCTCCCATAACTTTCTAACAGAATTGTAGTAAATATATGTAGGCTCCAAGCATTTTTCAAACTCCTTATCCGATAATTTGCCCTCCTCATAAAATTTTCTAATCAGAGAAAAACCATTCGCGTGGATACCGCTTGATTTAAGTCCAATAACAACATCACCATCAGCAACTTTTTCAGGCGAATAATCCTTATCAGAAAATCCAATAGCAAACCCGCAAATATCAATAGCTCCATCCCTTAAAAGTGCAGGAATTTCAGATGTTTCACCACCTAATAACATGCAATTACATGTTCCCAAAACCCTATTAAGTTCAAATATAAACTCAGATATAGCAGCACTGTCAAGTTTATTGACAGCTATATAATCAGAGAAAGCAAGTGCTTGAGCATTTTTTGTCGCCATGTCATTAAGGTTGGCTGCAACTAAATCAATTGCAATTGTTTTGTACAGCCCACGCTCGTATAAAGGTATAATTTTAGAACCGATTCCATCACAGCAGTTAAAAATTTTTAAACCCTCAAATTCCACATTACCTGTGAAAGCTTTAAAATTTTGTCCAAGAGAAGATAAGCTGGCAGACAAATTTTCCGCCTCTTTTAAATCCACCCCTGCTTTTTGATACAATTTACTCATGGTTACATTTTATTACAAAAATATGACAAATTAGCAAAAATAATTTTCATAAACATTCAAGCAAATATGAAAATAAATAAAATTTCACCTCAAGAGATTACTTTCGAGAAAAAATTTGATACAATCAAGATTTTGGAAACAACAACGCTGAAATGTATTCAAAGTGAAACTATAAGTGATATTGTACCGCTTGTAAAGGAGCTATGGCCTGTGCCCATAAAAGCCTTTGGCAACAGAGGAATTCGGTATTATGCGCAAAATATAGGCAACAAAATAACAGATAAATATCCGGAAATAGCTGAAGCATCTCTATCAATTCTGGAATTTTTAAGATTGAACCCAAAGGCTAATAAAAATGAACTGCAAAAGTTTGTTGCTCAAATAGTAAATAAACTTGGAAGTAGTATAGATATAACAATATAAAAACAGCCCCAAAATTGGAGCTGTTTTTATAATTTACATAGCCTATGCACAAAGTGCAAGCAAAATACCTGCAGCAACACCTGAACCGATAACACCGGCTACGTTTGGCCCCATAGCGTGCATCAAAAGGTAGTTTTGATCATTAGCTTCCAAACCTACTTTATTTGAAACACGAGCTGCCATCGGAACAGCGGAAACACCTGCTGAACCGATTAACGGGTTAATCAAGTTCAAAGGTTTGTTGAACATTTTGTGCATTAAATATGTCCACCAGTTCATAATCTTAGCGAATACAACGCCACCTGCAGTTGCAAGTGCAAATGCCGTAACACCCAGAACAAGAATGAACAACGTTTGCAATGTTAAGAACTGATCCGCTGATAATTTTGAACCAACAGACAATCCCAAGAAAATAGTTACAATGTTGATTAAAGCGTTCTGCATTGTATCAGAAAGTCTTTCGACAACACCACATTCCTTGCATAAATTACCAAAAGTCAAAGCACCAATCAACGGGCAGGCATCCGGCAAGAAAATTATACAAAGAGCCAATACAACAATCGGGAACACAATTTTTTCACGCTTAGTAACGTTTCTCAACTGTGACATTTGTATTTTACGTTCTTCTTGAGTTGTTAATAATTTCATAATAGGCGGTTGAATAACAGGAACCAAAGCCATGTAAGAATATGCCGCAACAGCAATTGCACCTAACAATTCAGGGGCAAGCTTAGACGTAACATAAATTGAGGTAGGACCGTCAGCACCACCAATAATACCAATAGCAGCAGATTGAGGAAGCGTAAATCCAAATACACAAAGTGCTAAAAGCAACGCACCAAATATACCGAATTGTGCCGCACCGCCCAAAAGAGCGGTCTTAGGGTTTGCAATCAACGGACCGAAATCCGTCATAGCGCCAACACCCATGAAAATTATCAAAGGAAATATCCCTTGGTGAATACCTGCCTCATAAATAATTCCTAAAAATCCGTGTGGACCTGCAATATCAGCAACGGGAATGTTAGATAACAAACCGCCAAACGCAATAGGAACCAAAAGAAGCGGCTCATATTGTTTTTTAATACCCAACCATAACAGGAATAAGCAAATTACAAGCATAATCGGTGAACCAAATTGGTGCAAGAATTGCTCAAACCCGTTGGTAATATTAGGATCTACCGGCTGTACAAAGTTTGCAATACCGGTTGAATCCCATAGTTTAGTTAAACTTTCGATTATATCCATTTTTCTATTCCTTTTCTACTATGATGCAACCGTTACCAAAACTTGACCGGTTTGAACATGGTTACCAACTTCAATTTCAACAGACTGAACAGTACCACCAACAGGTGATTTGATTTCTGTTTCCATTTTCATTGCTTCAATAACAGCAAGAACATCGCCCTCAGCAATGCTGTCACCTTCTTCGACCAATACTTTTAATACAGTACCCGGAAGTGCAGCCTTAACAGGAGTACCTTCGCCGCCAACAGCTTGCTTAGCTTCAATACCTGCTTTAATGCTAAAGTCGTAAAGTTTGCCGTTTACGGTAGCTTTTTCACCTTCTAATGCAACAGCATATTTCTTGCCGTTAACTGTTACTGTGTAAGCATTTGAAGAACCTTCAGCTTCAGAGGCTTTTTGTTCATTTTTTCTAACACCGATTGTACCTTTACCTTGAAGGAACAATATGCCTTTTTCCTTACAAGCAGCTGCAATAAAGATGTTTTCTTCAGTTTCTTCCAAGTTAGCATCTTTAAGCATTTTTCTTGCAGCTTCAATACCCTTGTTAGGATCTTTGTCGTTAATATCGACAACTTTTTCGGTTGTAGGTTGAAGATTTAGCTGTTCACCTGCAAGTTTAACAACTTCAGCATCCGGTTCACATGGAGTTTTACCGAAATATCCGAGAACCATTTTACCGTAACCTTCAGCAATCTTCTTCCATTTGCCAAACATAACGTTATTGAATGCTTGTTGGAAATAGAATTGAGAAACAGGAGTTACAGAAGTTCCGAAACCGCCTTTTTCAACAACTTCTTTCATTGCTGCAACGATTTCAGGATATTTATCCATAATGCCGTTATCTCTAAGCATTTGTGTATTTGCAGTCAAAGCACCGCCAGGAAGTGGTGATTGAATAATCATAGGGTTAACTGCCAATGCTTCAGGTGGCAAGAAGTAATCCTTCATGCAATCCTTAAATACTTCTTCTGTTTCAAGAATTTTTTCAATATCAATACCCAAGTCGTATTCTGTACCTTTTAAAGCGTGCCACATTGAAACGATATCAGGTTGAGCTGTACCGCCTGAAACAGGTTTCATAGATAAGTCAATACCGTCAGCACCACCGTCAAGGGCTGCCAAATATGCAGCTAAGCCTGTACCGGCTGTTTCGTGAGAGTGGAATCTGATATGCATATCTTCACCCAAAATTTCTCTTGTACGTTTTACAGTTTCGTAAACTTTTCTTGGTGATGATGTACCTGAAGCATCTTTAAATGCCAATGAATCAAACGGAATACCAGCATCAAGTATACTTCTCAAAACTCTTTCGTAAAAATCAACATCATGAGCACCCTTACAACCGATAGGCAATTCCATCATTGTAATTGTGACTTCATGTTTCAAACCATTATCTTTGATACATTGACCTGAATAAATCAAGTTGTTAACATCGTTCAAAGCATCAAAGTTTCTAACAGTAGTCACACCGTGCTTTTTAAACATTTTAGCGTGTAAATTGATGATATCTCTCGGCTGAGAATCCAAACCCACAACGTTAACACCACGTGCTAATGATTGTAAGTTAACATCAGGACCAACAGCAGCCCTGATTTTGTCCATTGTTTCAAATGCATTTTCATTGCAGTAGAAAATCGGTGATTGGAATCTGGCACCGCCTGCAACTTCAAAGTGATTAATACCTGCCGCAACAGCTGATTGTAAGGCAGGGATAAAATCATCTACGAATACTCTTGCACCATAAACGGATTGAAAACCGTCTCTGAATGAGGTATCCATAACTTTAATAAGTTTCTTTCCCATAATCTATATTTCCTTTCATAAAAAATTTAACTACGCTCTTGCCTTAATAACCGCAAGTGCTACTGCAATTGCTTCATCATCGGAAGCTTTTTTAGATGGTTTTTCCATAACATAAACTTGTTCAGGGAACAATTTATTCAAATATCCAACGACTTTTGACATAATTCCCATGGATAAAACCAGAATACATAAGAAGGCCATAACGAAAGATATGCCAATGAGCATAATCATAATGCCTTCGCCTAATAGTGTTTCTAGCATAATATATCTCCTATCGTAAGTACAAACTGTTTATTTTCTCTTTCAAGAACCAATTCACCCAAGTCGGTTACGCCCTTGGCAATTCCGCTTTGTGTGCTGTTAAATCCTTGAACGCAAACTTCTGTATCTAAAAATGAAGCTCTTGATATGTAATCAGACTTTATAAATTCAAATCCTTTCTGCAAAAATTCATCATAATTTGCAAAAAATTCATCAGCTAATTCTTTTAAAAACTCATCAGAATCCACGACCTCACCGATTTCAAGATTTAAAGCCGTTACAGGCTTATCTTCAACCAATTTCACCTCATCCGCCGTTGCATTTAAGTTAACTCCGATACCTAAAACTAAGCCCTTAAAGTTAGCCCCCTGCATAACAGTTTCAGATAGAATACCAGCAATTTTTTTACCGTTAATCAAAACATCATTAGGCCATTTGATTTTAGGCTCCAATCCGTATTTTTCCAAAACTCTTGCAAGTACAACGGACAAATACTGTGTAAGATTTGAATATTTTTCATCAAAATCAGAGGAAGGTTTCAAAACAAAGGAAGCAAAAAGATTTCCCGGCCCAAAATCAATCCATTTACGCGTCAAGCGACCGCGTCCTGAGGTTTGTCTTTGAGCATGGATAATTGTTCTATCTTCAAGCACATGCAAATTATTTTTTGCATATAAATTAGTAGAATCAACTTCTTCCAGAGTAATAACTCGCATATCTCCCTCTAAAAATTTTTACATATATAATAATTTTATAACAAACAGAAAATATTTGCGATTTTTTTTTTATTGAGTTAAAATAAACTCGAAGGGGAGCAAAATGGAACATTGGGTTTATACATTTAACGTTTTAAATCATCCTGTTTCTGTGAATATGGATACATTAATAACCATGTGGATTTCCATGTTTTTGTTAATTGTAATTGCATTCATTACAACAAGAAAAACATCCATTGTGCCGTCTAAGCTCCAGCTTACCATGGAAGGTATTGTAAACTATTTTGCAGGCATCGCAAAAGGCAGCATGGGCGAAAGCGAATCCAAGAAACATTTGCCTTTGATACTTACCCTTTTTATGTTTATCTTGACTGCAAATTTAGTGGGGCAATTACCATGGCACTTGGTTCACTTAAAAACAGGTGAATTAGCTTCACCAAATAATGATATTAACATGACTGCTGCAATGGCAATTGTCGTGTCATTATATTATATATACTACGGAGTAAAGAAGAAGGGCTTCCACTTTTTCTTCCATGGATTCAGTGTTGACGGACTTATTATAACCTTCGTCGATACGTTAGAGCTTTTTGTAAGACCATTTTCACTTGCTCTGCGACTTTTTGCAAACATATTTGCGGGAGAAGTTTTGGTGTTTACTATCGTAGGACTTTTGGCGTATTTTGCACCGCTGCCGTTTATGCTGTTTGAGCTTTTTGTAGCATTTATTCAGGCATTGGTATTTACGCTTTTATCAACAACATACATATCTATGGCAATAAATGAAGAATAATTTATAAGGAGAAAAATTATGGCAATTGAACAATTAGCAAGTTTGGATTTAGCAAAGTTAGGTGCCGGTATAGCAATCGGGTTTGGTGCTATCGGCGGAGGTCTTGGTTTGGGTATAGCAACAAAAGGTGTTCTTGATGCTATTGCCAGACAACCGGAAATTAAAGACGAGGCTTTCAAAAACTTCATTATCGGTGCAGGTCTTGCAGAAGCAACCGCTATTTACGGTTTGTTGGTAGCTTTATTGTTAATCTTTGTCAAATAATACCGGCAGGACTTTATTATGTTTGAATTTAACGCAACATTTTTAATAGCAATGGTGAGTTTTGTTTTGTTCATTATCATTATGAACAAGATATTATACAAGCCTATACTGTCTATCGTTAACGAAAGAGAAGCCTACATAGACGGTAATAATAAGGCTGCGTTGGATTCAAAAAGTAAAATAAAAAATATTTTAGATGACAAAGAAAAAAGATTGAATGATGCGGCTTTGAAATCAAAACAGCTGATTGCAGAGAGAGTTCAAACAGAGAATGAAAACGCTGCAAAACTTGCGGAAGAAGCAAAAGCTAAATCGTTATCCGATATAAATTCTGCTAAAGAAAATCTCAAAGATGAAGCAAATAGAACTAAAGAAATTTTAAAAACAAATGTAGTAGATTTGGCAGAAAGTATTTCGGCAAAAGTACTCGGTGAAACAATAGCCATCGATACAATCAATGATGAACTAATAAACAGGGAGCTAAAATGAATACAGTTGCTCAAATTTGGAATACAATCATAACAAGTAATTTTTTCAACTTTGTTGTAATGGTGCTTATTTTGGCTTGGATTTTCAAAAAAACAGATTTAATAAATAAACTTGAAAACGCTAAGTTAAACATCAAAAATTCAATAGCTCATTCGGAACAAGAAAAAATAAATGCTGAAAAGGAACTATTAAACACAAAAAAATCAATAGAAAGTCTTGAGGATGAAATACAAATAAAAATTCAAGACGCTGAAAATAAAGCTGAAACATTAGCTCAGAATATCAAATCAACCACAGAGAGCAGAATTCAAAAAATAAAAACAAGTGTTGAAACAGCAATACAATCAGAAGAAAAGATGTTATCAGCGGCACTTTCTAAAAAAACCGCACGTGCATCATCAGAGCTTGCAAAGGAACACATAAAAAATGTTTTAAAAGCTCATCCTGAACTGCACGAAAAATATATCACCCAAAGTATTGAAGAATTAGGATAAATTATGAATACTATTCAAATATCAATAACAGCAAAAAATTACGCAAATGCGCTAAAAGATTTGGCACATGACGGCTCTTTGTCCTGCGAAGATATTTTGAGAAATCTTAATAACGTACTTGAAATTTATAAAACTTCAAATGAATTACAAAATGTTTTGAATAATCCTTCAATACCTGACAAGACAAAATATTCAATTGTTGAAGATGTTTTTACAAAAGACGTAGATTCAAAAATAGTAAATTTCTTGAAGATATTGATCGAAAAAAATCGTTTTAAGGAATTGCAAGGAATTGTCGAAAGCTATCGAAATGAACTTGACAACATCAAAAATATTCAAAGAATTTGCGTAACATCAGCAATTCCGCTGAAAGATGAATTCAAAAAAAGAATTGAAGAAAAACTCCAAAACAAATTAAACAAACAAATAATCGCTGATTGGAATATTGATGAAGAAATTATCGGAGGACTTGTTGTAAAAATCAATGATGATGTTATAGATACAAGTCTGAAAAATAAATTAGAGAATTTGAGTAAAAATTTAATATAAAGGGGAAATTATGGCACTAATAAAACCTGACGAAATTAGTTCAATAATAAAAAGTAAAATTGAAAATTATGATATACAAGCGGAAATCTCAAACACAGGAACCGTAATCGAAGTTGGCGACGGTATCGCTCGTGTGTATGGATTAAGAAACGTTATGTCAAGCGAACTTGTAGTATTTGAAGACGGAAAAGACACACTCGGTATCACAATGAACTTGGACGAGGACAACGTCGGTGTTGTAATTCTTGGAGAATATACACAGATAAAAGAAGGTATGACCGTAAAGACAACCGGCAGAATTGCATCAGTACCTGTTGGTGATGGGTTAATCGGAAGGATAATTGACCCGACAGGCAAACCGCTTGACGGCAAAGGCGATATTGAATATACAAAAACAAGACCAATCGAGCGTGTTGCACCCGGTATTGTTGCAAGAAGATCAGTACATGAACCTCTGCAGACAGGTTTAACCGCAATTGACGGACTTACTCCGATAGGACGCGGTCAACGTGAACTTATAATCGGTGACAGACAAACCGGCAAAACTGCGATTGCAATTGACACCATAATTAACCAAAAAGATACTGACGTAATTTGTATTTATGTTGCAATCGGTCAAAAAGCATCAACGGTTGCACAATTGGCAAAAACTCTAACAGACAAAGGTGCTATGGATTACACCATAATAGTATCAGCTACGGCCGATGAATCCGCACCGCTTCAATATATTGCTCCGTTTGCTGGTGTTGCAATAGGTGAAGAATTTATGGAACAAGGAAAATCCGTACTAATAGTATATGATGATCTTTCAAAGCATGCTCAGGCTTATCGTGCGATGAGTTTGTTATTAAAAAGACCACCGGGACGTGAAGCTTATCCGGGTGATGTTTTCTACCTGCACTCAAGATTGCTTGAACGTGCCGTAAAACTTAATGATGAACTCGGCGGCGGCAGTATTACGGCACTTCCTATTATTGAAACCCAAGCAGGTGATGTTTCTGCCTATATTCCGACTAACGTAATCTCAATTACTGACGGTCAAATATTCTTGGAAACAAATCTGTTTAACTCAGGTGTAAGACCTGCAATTAACGCAGGTATATCAGTTTCTCGTGTTGGTGGTGCAGCCCAAACAAAAGCAATCAAACAAGTAGCCGGTAAATTAAGACTTGATTTGGCACAATACAGAGAATTGGAAGCCTTCGCGCAGTTTGCCTCAGACCTGGACCAAGCCACTAAAAATCAATTACTTCGCGGCGAAAAACTTACTGAAGTTCTAAAACAACCTCAATATAACCCTTTGAGCGTTGCAGAACAGGTAAGCATACTATTTGCAGCTAACGAAGGTATACTTGATGACATAAAAACATCTGACATAAGCAGATTTAAAAAAGAATGGTTTATACACCTTAATGCTAATTTGAAAGCACTCGCAGACAACTTGAATGACGGAAGTGCTTTATCTGATGATGATAAAAAAGAGCTCAAAGAAGCACTTGAGAACTTCAAAAAGACATTTTAATAAGGTAAAATAATGGCAAATTTAAAAGATATAAAAAACAGAATACAGAGTGTAGAAAGCACAAAGAAAATAACACGTGCCATGAAAATGGTTGCCGCAGCAAAGGTAAAACGTGCTGAAAATGCAGTAAAAGCTTCACGCCCTTTTACCGCAGAATTAAACGCAATGTTTTCTAAACTTTTAAATTCCATAGGCAATATTGACGATTGTAATATAAAGGTAAAAAGCGCCGTCGATAATTACCCATGTCTTTTAAAAACCAGACCGGTTGATGAAGCAGGTATTCTGGTAATTACCTCTAATAAAGGTTTGGCGGGTGCTTATAACGCTAACATTATAAGAAAAACACTCAAAATAATTGAGGACTATGCAGAAAAAGGTATAAAAAGCAAACTTTTTATTGTAGGACAAAAAGGAATTTCTGTATTAAGAAAAAAATGCAAAAACCTTAATTGTGAAATTGTAGGCGAATACTACAACGTAGCAAATGACCCTACACCTGCTGGCGCTAACATTATCACAGAAGATATCGCAAAATATTTTGTCGAAGAAAAAATTGACCAAATAGAAATTGTAACTACCCGATTTAAAAACATGATGAGCTACTATACAGAAGACTGGGTTGTATTACCGGTTCAAAAGCCTGAAATGGAGGAACACAATACCATTGATCCTTTAATGGAATTTGAGCCTGATAAACAAACCATTCTGCAAAAAGTGGTTCCCTTGTACATAACAAACATAATTTATCAAGCATTATTAGAGGCACAAGCCTCCGAACTCGCATCAAGAATGACAGCTATGTCTGCTGCGACATCTAATGCTGAAAAAATGCTCAACGAACTTTCTATCCAATACAACAAGACAAGACAATTTGCAATTACGCAAGAAATCATCGAAGTTGTTTCAGGCGCAAATGCTCAAGGATAAACTACTTATTCAAAAGCTTATTTGATGTGAAATTCATCTGACTGCTTAAAAAAGCAATGTTTTCAGGCTTAAGCATCATATTTTCAGGATTCATTGCTCTTAAAACTGCACGTTTTTGTTCACTCTTTTTGGTCATATAAATATTCAATTTTGGAATACCTACACCCAAAACTATTCCTGAGAAAGCGTAACCTGCAAGCTGAGCCAAATTCATAAAGCGTAAGCTTTTTCTTGCCACTTTATCGGTTTTAGGAAGCTTTTTCAATAATTCTTTGAATGAAAGAGCCTTGCCATTTTCAACAGTAGCTATTTTAGCTTTTTTCAAGGCTGCATACAAGATTTCATCACGAGTTTTACCGACTAAATTTTTATCAAGTAACTTCAAAGTACCCTTTGAAACAAAATTACCAAACACAAGCCAGCTCAAATACCCTAATGTATCCTTAACAGTAGCTTCACGTAACTCATCCTTATCTCTTGCAGCCAAAAATCTTGACATAATAGTCAAACCGTAAACAAGCTTAAACTGATTCAATGTCGGTGTAATACCCTTATATTGAATATTTTTAAGGAAGTCAGCACCCTTCATTGAACCGTTAGTAATAAGTGAATAAACACCTGTTCCAAACGCAGCTGCCACACCAGTTTTGAGAGCTTTGAATTTACCTGAATTGTCTTTTGTACGGCCCTCAACACCAACAAAACCGTCGCTGCCTGTTTTCTTTTTAGTTAAGTAAATGTTAAACGGCTGAATACAACATCCGATTGCAGATGCTATACCCAAACCAAGCAAAGAACGGTTCATACCGAATTTTTTGAGAGATTTGACAAAATTAACATCTTCAAATTTAACACTCTTAATGAATGACTTAATAACGCCTTCATTATTCAATGCTTTTGATGTGGAAACAGAATTTGCAACAATGTCATCCAAATCAGCAACAACAGATTTGTTGCCATGAAGCAATATCAACCCTTTTTCTTTGCCAAAATCTGACAGAACTATATTTCTAAGCATAGCTCTGTTTTCTTTTGAAGGATTTTTAATAGCTTTTAAAAGAACATCCGAGAAATTACCCTTGGCTTCATCAGATAAAGCAGTAAGAGTATCTTTTCCTGTAACATTATCAACTTTGTGCAGCATACCTGAAATCTTGTCAGTATATGCTTTTAACAAATTATCTGATAAGCCATTTTTAACAGCACTTTCTTCAAGATTTGCAGAACGTACAACTTCATGCCAAGGTTTAGCGAACATGTCAACAGTTTCAGCGTCAGCAAATATCTTTTGAGCTTTTATACCATATTTACTGTTCAAAGCAGTTGCAAGAAGCATACCCGCCAAAGGTCCATATACAAGACCAACAGCTGCGTGGTTGACAGTACCGCTTGCCTCACGACGCATTGTTTCAATACCTGCCTGCGGTCCTCTTGTAAAGTCAGTTATAGTTCTTGGAGCTACCATACAGGAAAAATCAACCGCAGTAGCACCCCAAGCTTGGTTTGTATCCAAAAATCTTAAAAATTGAACAGCCGTATCCGCAGCACCATTGAATGAAGGTGAGTTATTATTTTTCTTATTTATATATTGTTGATTACTAATTTGTTGTACTTTCATGATGTATTCCTATTGTAAACTAAAAAAAGATTTAAATGCGGGGGAATTATTTTTTATCTGGTCCTTTAAAAAACCTTCCGTCGAGTTAACCGACTCCGCGAGTTTTCTAAGTTCCGCTTCGCGCTTTTTGTTAGTTTGCGTACGGGTGTAAAGCGGGATAAATATACCTAACGCCAGTAATGAGAAGGCTAGGTTACCTAACTGACAAACTGAGCGGAAGTTTTTAGCTGTTTTGCCAACAACTTCATCTGATGATTTAAGGCTAACATCTTTTACCCAGTGCCAGAATTTTTTAGCAATATTTGCATCCTTAGGCGCATCCTTAAGCTTATTCAGAAGTTTAACATCCGGTCTGAATTTTTCAATCAAAGTCGCAACACCTTTTGCTGCATAATCACCTAAGAAATAAAGACTTGAGAAGGTTGCTATATCGCGTATAGTTGCTTCTCTAAGTTCGTTTTTATCTTCAGACGCCATCATGCGGCTTGCAAATGTGGCAGTGGAAATAAACCTTGCCTGATCCATTGTCGGGAAGATACCTTTAAATTGAAGCATTTGCTTACTTGGCAATTTAAATCCCATTGACATGAACATAACACCAAGCATTGAACCTACTGAGATAAGTTTCTGTTTCAATAATGCAGCTTTTTCATTTTTTGACAAGTCTCTATGATCATTATTTTTGGCAAAATCTTTATAAATCGGAGCGCCCTTAACGCCGGAATGTCTTGCCGTAAGCCATCTGTTTAAAGGTTGCATAGATATTGCAAGAGGCAATATAACAAATAGACCGGCTGCACTTTTCTTGTTTACAAGTCCAACAGCTTTTTCAATAAATTTTGCAAATCCCTCAGAGGATTTTACACCATTTTTAACAGCTGCTTTTTGAACCTTGACAAAATCTTCCAAATATCCCTTAAGATTTTTTGAAAGAACCTTACCATCCAGTTCAAGATGTTCTGTCATATGGGTTTTGCCTGCAATGTCCAAATAACCTTTATTCAAAAGTTTTTTAGGATTTTTTAACCTTGAAGACTTTGCAACTGATTTAATTCCTTCTTTAAGGTCAAAATCTTTGAACGCCTTTTTAGCAGAGCAGTCAATACCTGTTAAATCATTTACAAATGCAGTAATAGCATTTTCTAATTTTACGGAGCCATTGCCTTTTGCATCTTGAAGGTATTTTTGTACAACCTTCAATGACTCTTCATTTGCCCAGACATTTGACATACCTTTAATGCCCTGAGCAAGTCCTGATTTTTGCAAGAGAGCTGCCATACCCATAACTATAAAGCTAGGCAATAAGCAGTTAACTATTAAACCTGAAGATTCACGACGAAATGCCTCCATACCTGCATATCCATTAGATTCTTTCGTTTCAATGATAGTACGAGGGATAATAGCCGTTGACAAATCAAGAACCGAAACGTTCAGCATCGGCATTTCTTCGCACATTTGAACCCCTCGCAAAAGCATATCGCCCACACCTTTAAATGAAGGCTGCCTTCCATGAGCATCCCGATTCGGGGTATTTCTTCTATTGTCTACACTACTAATCTTACTAATCATAAATTTGTCTGGTAATTTCCGAACACTGTCATTATAACAACAGCATACTAAAATTAAAAGCGGTCAAAATCAAAAATTGCCTACGAATGCGATAATGTTAAGTTAATGTAAAGACGCATTTTATAATATTTTTATAAAAATAGAACATTTTAAAAGATTTTTTACAAAAAAAATGGTAAAAAAGATAAAAAAAAGTTGAAAAATTGTAAAAAATACATTTTTTCAACAGTAAAAAAAATGTAAATTTTTGTAAATTTTATGCCAACTAACTCAATTCTTGAGCAAAATTTTGGACAAATTTCACTGCATCGTCCTTTGAAAGCACTTCTCCTGAAATTTGTGCCTCATGCAAGGCGTCCATTACATGCCCTAGCAGTGCAGAAGGTTTGATATTTAAGATATGCATAACCTCATTGCCATCAAGCAATTTGGGTAAAGGTGCAAGATTATCTCGCTTTTGGAGATAAAAATTTAAAAGATAATTCAAGGAAGAAATATTCCTCTCAACGATATCATCCGTAATTTTAGGACCTCTTGCAGAAAGCCTGTCAGACATTGCAAGAATTATGTTATCAATAGAATTTAAATCCATCTTTCTAATGAATCGCATCATAATTTTATCTGTAATTTCAGGTGAACACATTACATGTGACGGATAAATATGATTCTTTATCATCAAAGAAACGTAATCAACTTGCTTATTAGAAAAGTGCATATTTTTTAGAAATTCACGTGCCATTTTTGAGCCGACATCGTCGTGTTTTATGAACCTGTGACGACCGGTATCCTCCTCAATTGTCCAGGTTGAATATTTTCCAATATCGTGCATAAAAGCGGCCAATTTAAGGTGTGCAAGGCGTGTTTGCCCGCCAAAATCCACTCGTTCAAGATGTTTTTTGACCTCTTGAGAAGAATTTTGATAAATTTTGCCAACTTGGCGCACTGCTTCAACGGAGTGATGAAACAAGTCCAAGTGATGGTGCCAATTAGGAGGCACCTGCTTTAATTCACTTACAAACGGGAAAATTTCTGCCAATAAAACGCAATTATCCATTGATAGAATGGACTCGTGCGCATTTATGCCGCCAAAAAGTTTTACCAACTCATAATTAATACGCTCGAATGCCGGTTTGTGGATAAGAGTTTTATATTTATCAACGACTTTCAACAATTCATCTGATACATCAAAGCCAAGACAAGACTGAAACCTGAACACTCTGAGCAATCTCAAGGGATCATCCGTGAAATTTTTTTCCGATATATAATTAATCTTCTTATTTTTTATGTCATCAATACCGCCTGAAAAATCCGAAACTTCATAAGTTTTGAGGTTAACTGCAATAGCGTTTATTGTCAAATCTCTGCGCTTTAAATCCGTTTCCAATGAATTTTCCAAAGGATTTGTAATATCAATGTAATTGACTTTATCTTTAAAAACAACTCTGTAAATTTTGTTAACCTCATCCAACGGTACAAATGTTGCATCAAATTTTTCAGCAAGCTCTAATGCAAAATCTCTTGCCTCTCTGTTGACAACAAGCAGATCTCTGTCATAAGTTTCATTACCCAGTATAAAATCTCTGACAGCGCCGCCCACAAGGTACAGATCAGTATCAGTATTTTGTGAAATCATATTTAAAATTTTGTCATCTTTAATTTTTTGAATAAAATTCATAAACAATATTTCCTAACGCAACAGTTACTGCAGTTTCAGCCTTTAAAATCATATCACCTAAGGTAAGCATATTCAAATTTTTCTTTTCAAACAATTCAAATTCTCTTTCTGAAAATCCACCTTCAGGGCCAATTATCACAAGCACATTCTCACCTTTTTTAATAGGGCATATTTCTTTTAAAGTTTTAGTAGCAATTCGCTCGCAAAACACAATGACTCTGTCAAATTTTTCAATCAATTCCTCCAAAACCTGAGGTTGAAAGCAAGTCGGAATATCCGCTCGTTCACACTGTTTTGAAGCCTCATACATAATCTTTTGCCACTTTTCAATTTTTTTTAAAATAACCTCATCAGACAAAGCACAATTATCAGTCCGAACAGGATAAATCCCTTTTACACCAAGTTCAGTTGCTTTTTCAATAACGAATGATTGCGCATCGCTTCTGAGCGGACTTTGCGCAAGATATAATCCAAAACCAAGACTTCTGTTAGATTTATAACTGTTTTCAATTTTTACAACAACCTCAGCTGCAGTAACCCCTTCAACAACAGTTTCGTACTGAATTTTATTTTCGTCAATTAAAAGAAGCTTTTCACCTTTTCTGACGCGTAAAGCTTTAGCTATATGTCTGTAATTTTCTTTATCTGAAATTACAATCTCGTTACCAACAACTGAATCTGATTTTATAAAAAAATGTGGCATAACTAAATAATACAACAAAATTGTTAAATTTTATATTTTTCTATGGCAAATAATTTTATATTGTAGTATTATAACGGTAGTAGAAATTTCTAACGGGATATGAAAATGTCAAACGAAACAGAAAAAGTGATAGGCATCCCGAGAGCGATGTCTTTTTATAACAATTACCCATTTTATTACGGCTTTTTTACGGATTTGGGTATAAAAGTTGTCTTGTCTGATGTAACAACTAAACAGACAATGTCTAGCGGTTCTGCGCTTGTTGTTACGGAAACATGTTTGCCTATAAAAGTATATATAGGACACATCTTAAACCTTTTAGACAAAGGTATAGACAAGATTTTCGTACCGTCAATACAATCCATAGCACCTAAAATATATAACTGTTCAAAAATAAGAGGATTGCCGGATTTAGTCAGAAACGTTGTAAAACGCGACTTTACCATGGTTGAAGCAACACTTGACAAATCCGAAAAAAATCAGGGGCTGTATGAATTTTTAGGTGAAATAGCTTCTTATTACGGGATTACGGATAAGGACATTATAAAACGTGCCTCAAAAGCAGGCTGGCGCTGCTACAATAATTTTCATATAATGTCAAAATCCGGCATGAGCTACAAAAAAGCTCTTAACTACGCGCTTCAAGGCAAAGTATTTATAGAAAACCAAACCAAAGAATATCCGATATCCATTGCGCTAGTGTCACACGGTTACAACATATATGATGATAGAACTTGCATGAAAATATTCGACAAGCTTGAAGCGATGGATGTAAAAGTTTATACATCATTACAACTTTCAAATGAGCAATTGGACGACGGTATCACATCTTTAGGAAACGAACAGTACTGGGCAAACGAATACGATATGACAGGAAGTGCCGGACACTATCTTAAAGATAATAAAGTTGACGGTATCATAACCCTTACAGCTTTTGGCTGCGGACCGGATTCTTTGATGGTTGAAAGAATTACCAGAAAAGCAAAACGATTTAATAAGCCTCTGCTTAACCTTACAATTGACGAACACACAGGCGAAGCAGGTTTTATTACTCGTTTGGAAGCATTTGTTGATATGTTGTTCCGTAAAAAACGTGCAAATATTATTAACAAAATTCAAATTGACGGACACAAATCCGAATACATTCCAAATACTAACTTTATCGAAACAAAATAGATTTCAAAATAATAACAAAAAAAAGAGCTCCGATAGAGGAGCTCTTTTTTATATTTCAATATCATTAAACTTTTCTCTTGCGAGCAGCTTCTGACTTGCGTTTTCTTTTTACGCTAGGCTTTTCGTATCTTTCGCGTTTTTTAACTTCAGAAAGTATACCTGCCTTTTGGATTTTTTTCTTAAAATTTCTCAATGCGCTTTCGATTGATTCGTTTTCTCCAACTTTAACTTCTGCCATTTATATTTTCACCACCTTTATAAATCTTATCGGGTACAGACTGCATTGTAACATAAACAAAAATAAATATCAAGAAAACTACTTAACAATCATTCTGTCTAGTCTAAAAAAGGACTTTTTTCGTCTTTTTTTCACCGTCTCACAGGGAACAAATTGGTCTGAAACATCACCTAAAAGTCTTTTGGCGGATTCAATCAATTCAGGAGCGACATTAGGTTTAACGACTTTTTTTGCAGGAGTTTTTTGCCCTAATTTTTCAAGATATCTATCATATATTCCGGGTTTCATCAAGTCCATACTTAAAAGAAATCAAAACAAATTATTTTTTGCTACTAAGCCGACAGAGTAAATATGTTGTAAATTTCTTCGTCTGAAAGTTCCGTAATAATCTTTTCACCTTCGTAAACCGCCAAATCAGCAAGCTCTTTTTTAGACTTTAACATCTCGTCAATTTTTTCTTCAAAAGTCCCAAGCGTAATCATTCTGTGTACAAGCACATTTTTGTCCTGCCCGATACGATAAGTTCTGTCTGTTGCCTGATCTTCAACCGCTGGATTCCACCACAAATCGTAGTGAATAACATTTGTTGCCCTAGTAAGATTCAAACCTGTACCACCGGCTTTTAATGACAATATCATCAACTTAGTTTCATCATCATTTTGGAATTTGTCAATCAACTCTTCTCTCTGAGAAACTGTCAAAGAGCCATGGAAAAACAGAGGTTCAATATTGCATTCTTGTGCAATAATCTTAGTCAATATATCGCCCATTTCCTTGTATTGAGTAAATATTAATGCCTTTTCGTTATTATCAATTATCGTTTGCACGGTAGAAACACATTTTTCCATTTTACCGGACAATTCTTTACTCATTTCACCTGATTTCAAGAATTGATAAGGGTGGTTACAAATTTGTTTTAATGCTGTAATAAGTTTAAAAATATTACCGCGTCTGTTGATACCCGTAAATCCACTAATCTTATCCATCATTTCGTTAAGTGTCTTTTCATACAAGACAGCCTGAGGTTTAGACAAGTAACAGTATTCATTAAGCACCATTTTTTCAGGCAAATCAGTTATTACGTGCTTATCAGTTTTCAAACGTCTTAATACAAAAGGTGATACCGACATTTTTAATTTAGCTGCACGACTTGTTTCCTTAAATCTTTCAATAGGAATGGCATAACTCTTTTGAAAATCTTTTAACGAACCCAAATACCCCTTATTAATAAAATCAAAAATACTCCACAACTCTGTTAATCTATTTTCAACAGGGGTACCGGTCATCGCAATTTTTATATCGGATTTCAACATTTTAATAGCCAAAGTCTGCGCGGTATCCGGATTTTTAATATTTTGAGCTTCATCAACTACAATCATACCCCAAGTTTGTTTTTTGAGCTCCTCAACATCAATGCGCATTATTGCATAAGTTGTCAAAATCACATCATGCTTAACATCCAAAGCTCTTTCCGCACCATGATATACAACCGCATCAAGGGTCGGTGCAAACATTTGCAGTTCTTTCATCCAGTTACCCATAAGGGTTGTAGGACAAATTACAAGGACAGGTTTAGTTAACTTGCCCTCCTCTTTTAACTTTAATATAAGGCTTATAACCTGAATAGTTTTTCCCAGCCCCATATCATCTGCCATACAAGCACCAAAACCCTTGGAGACATTTGTCCAAAGCCATTTCAAACCAACCTGTTGATAAGGCCTCAATTCCCCGTTAAGAGCTTTCGGAACAGTCACCTCAACCGGTTTTGTAAAGTCTTTTATGACTCTTGCAAACGCATCATCGTAGTCAAAATCATATTCATCAATCTGACCCGACATAGCAGCGTGAATCAATTCCATTCTGGACATTGATTTCAAATTAGCTTTTGCAATTTGCTCAAAAATCTTTTTACTGTCCTCTTTATCAACAAGGACGTACTTATTCTTATATTTGATAAGCCCTGTGCTTTCGGAAACAAGTTTGTTAAATTCTTCGAGTGAAATTTTGTCATTTCCGATTGCTATTTCATAAGAGAAATCCAAAATATCATCGAGTGAAATTTTTGCAGACGAATTACTGTTGAAAATATCCGCCAAATCCGCAGAGCGTGATGCCTTAACCTTAGCATTAATAGATGCACGCGGCACAACAACATTAACAAGTTCAGGCGGTAAAATAACATCTATTTGAGCCTTTTGCAGATAATAAGCCGTTTGAGTAATTATTTTATAAACCTCATTTAGGTTCAAGTCAAGCGCGAGTTTTTCTTCATCTTCAAACAAATCCTCAAGTTCAGGCATATATCTTATAGCATAATTCAACTGCTTTTCGACAATTCTTGCTATGTCAGATGAATTAGCTCCAAAAACTTCTTCATCAGTATACAATTTGTCAATTAAAACGCTCTCATCAGTTTTCCTGTTTTTAATGTGAACTTTAAGCCTAAATAATTCATCTTCAATTTTTTCAATCTTGAAAAATGGTATAACGTCGTATTTGCCGAGATAAAGTTCGTCAAACCATTGTGAAAAACTTTCCGCCAAATCAACACCCTTCATAACAGAGCGTTGTTCCAAATCCTTTATCAAATAGGTACCTGACTTAACATCTTTAAATCTGTACGCTTTTATCCCTAAAAATTTATAAATAACGTAATTCAAATAGTTATAAATAAATTCATATACAAAATTCTTAGGCTTTTCACCTTTAATAAAAAGGTTTTCGGGCATATTTTCTTCAAACTGATTAACAATTCTTGCAAGCTGCTGATTTGAAATAATCGGCTCATATACAATCCTAAACATTTGGCCATGACGCTTTACCGTCGGGATAAAATACAATTTTTCGATAAGCTTCATAACAAAATACGTGAGCTTATTCATGTATATAAAAGTAGGAGTAAGTGACTCTAAGTCAACTATATTACCGAATCCGCCAAAATAATCCAAAACCACATCCAGCGCCAAAGCATACCCGACATCTTTCCCTAAAACTTGAGAATGAAATCGGAATAAAGAACCCTTTGACTTAAGATAATATTGAAAATTATTTGTGGGAGTAACGAAGAATGAAAGTTTGTCATTTTCGTTAACCAAAAAGAAATTAGTATTTCTCGAAGGAGTATACGGGCTTAAAAATACACCCTCAAACTCGTCTTCAACTATTTGATAAATCATACTCAAGGTATAGCGGAAATCCTTGTTTTTAAACCCATCAGGATTTTCACTCAGGTTAAAAAACAATTCATCCACGTTATTCTTTTTGAAAGAAAAATCTATATCCCAGTTATTTTTATCAGTCATACATTCCTTATTATTTTAGTAACGAATCAGCTGTCATTTCAGCAGGTTTTTCTATACCCAACAATTGTAAAACAGTCGGAGCGATGTTACAAAGCGCACCGCCGTCATTTTTAAGTTCCACACCTTCAGGTGCATTAATTAAAACAAACGGAACCTCATTTGTCGTATGTGCCGTTTGCGGCTTTCCGGTTTCAGCATTAACCATCACTTCAGAATTACCATGATCCGCAGTCAAAAGCATAATCACACCGTGCTTTTTGCAAGCATCAGCAATTTTTCCGACGCATTCATCAACCGTATGACAAGCCTTAACAGCCGCCTCAACAACACCGGTATGTCCTACCATATCAGGGTTTGCAAAGTTAACCAAAATAAACCCGTATTTCGGATCATCAATAGCTTTAAGTACATTTTCACAAACCTCAGGTGCACTCATCTCAGGCTGCAAATCGTATGTTGCAACTTTTGGTGACGGAACCAAAACTCTTGTTTCATGCGCTTGAGGCTCGTCAATCCCTCCGTTAAAGAAGAATGTAACGTGTGCATACTTTTCTGTTTCAGCAGTTCTAAATTGATTAATTCCGTTTGCCTCAAGAACATCCCCTAAGATATTAACCAAATGTTCCTTCGGAAATGCCACAGGGAAAGTAAAATCTTCATTGTAGCTTGTCATTGTAACATAGCAAATGTTTTTAAGAACCTTTTTACGTTTAAACCCATCAAAATCAATAAAATTAATTGCCTTAGAAACTTCACGAGCTCTGTCAGGTCTGTAATTGAAGAAAATAATTGAATCGTTATCATGAATTCTTGATTCTTCACCGCCAATAACCGTCGGCAAAACAAACTCGTCATTATCACCGCGTGCATAAGATTGTTTTACGCCTTCACAAGCAGAAGAAGCCTTTTCGCCTTCACCCAATAAAAGCGCATTATAACCTTTTTCAACTCTATCCCAACGATTATCTCTGTCCATAATGTAATAACGTCCGATAATTGTTGCAATAGGCGGCAAATTGTATTTTTTCAATTCATCCTCAACTTGTTGAAGATAAGTACAAGCACTTTGAGGCGGAGTATCCCTGCCATCCAAAAAAGCGTGTACATAGACTTTTTTCAAGCCATTGTCAGCCGCAAGTTTAATTAACGCCATAACATGCTCTAAAGAGGAATGAACGCCGCCGGTTGATACAAGACCAAAGATATGCAATGCCGAATTATTCTTCTTGGCATGTTCAACTGCCATCAAAAAGCGTTCATTTGTAAAGAAGGAACCGTCTTTAATCGCGTTGTTAATCCTTGATAAATCCTGATATACGATTCTACCCGCACCCAAATTCAGGTGACCGACTTCGCTGTTTCCCATCTGTCCTGCAGGAAGCCCAACAAATTCGCCATCAGCACGTAGCTTTATAAACTGTTCTTCTTTTTCCAATCTGTCTACATTAACCGGTTTTGCCAATTTTGTAGCATCAAATTCCGGATGATTTTTGCTTATTCCCCACCCATCCATTATACATAACAATACGCGTTTAGACATAAAAAATATCCCCTCTTATATTTCGTACTATGAAGTGATTTTACCAAGAACATAAAACAATTACAAGAGGCAAACTTGTACTACAAAATCATATCGTCATTAATTTTCCAGTCATTACGTAAAATATATGAAAAACAATAATAACCACGTCCACCGGCAGAACAATCCTGTTCTACAACTTCATTTGTCTCATTATATCCGGCAGGTACCAAAACATTGTTATCATATATAAAAACAAAGATATCACGACCAATGACATTAGGGGGAGAATCGCCATTCACATCGACATGCATAACCAATCCTGGAATATCAATATTTACACCAAAATTGTTTCTAATATCTGAAGCTGCCGCACCATCAAGGTTTATATAAACGTTATCATATGTTCTAAAAACAATAATATTGCCACCAATGCCCTTTGTACCAGCATCCCAGAGCGCAGTTTGACCGTTAAGCATTTTAGTAACGCCCGAAGAATGCCAACAACCAGCTTCATCAATACAATCCTTTTGAATTTTAAAATTGGGTTTTAAGTAATAATTGTACCATTCAATCATCTTCTGGGTATCACCGTCAGAAAAATTCACATATGAGTATCCTAAATTATCTGCTTTTGTGCGCTGTATTGCTTGCTGTAAAACAGAATATGTTTTCTTTAACTTAGTTATAGAAACAGCACGTCTGTAATCTTTCACCAAGGTCGGAATAGTCATCATCGCAACTATACCAATAATTCCAAGTGTGATTAAAACTTCCGCCAAAGTGAAGGCAAAATTAAATTTAGTACAAAATTTGGACATAAACAGTTCTGGTCCTCGCTTTATTATCAAAATCAACCAACACAATTTGCTGCCACTGTCCCAAATGCAACGCACCTTGAAGCAATGGGACCATCGTAGAATTTCCAACAATAGATGCTCTGACATGTGCATAACCGTTGCCATCATGCCAAGTATCATCATGGTGATATACACCCGCAACAGGTGCAATTTTATCTAATGCTTCAGGTAAATCGACAAGCAAACCGGGTTCAAATTCAATATTTGTAATCGAAACCGTGCTTCCTGCAACATAAACATACACCACTGCATTTTGAAGTGAATGTCTGTAAACAAGATTTTTCACATCATTCGTAATATCAATTATATCAGTATTACCCTTAGTATGAACGGTAAATTTTTCACAAATTAATGTCATAAAGTAAATCTAATATCCCCGCGTTTTACAATTTTTCTACCTTTAGAATATGTTGAATATGGGAAGTGTTTATTCAAAATTGCGTGGTAATCTTCGCCATCTTCAAGTTTAAACACATTAAAATCAGCGTCTTTCCCGACCTCAATAGTACCAATTATATGTTCCAGTCTCAAAATTTTTGCAGGATAAATAGTCAAATATTTCAACAACTCAATAACATCCAACTGCTCATCCCTATTTGCTTCAACAGCAATCCTTAATAAACTGTACTCTTTATCCTTGCTAAAACTCTGAGATGAAAAACCGAAATTTTTGTTAAAAAACTTCAAAACAGTTGAAAAATCCAGCCTTTTATTGCAGATTTCTTCACTGTATATAGGTTGATAAACAAATTTCACGCCTGTATCAGCCAGTTTTTGCAATTCATCTTCGTCCAAATAATTAGCATTTGCAACAATCACCTTTTTAGTCAAAACCTTCAAATCATCAAGATACTCAACAGGACTCTCTGTTCTTTTATAAGGAGTAATTTTTCTAAATCCCATGAACTTATGAAGCAAATCAATATCAGAAAAGCCATGTTCTAGCCATTCCATCTCATCTTGAGCTTCCGCGAAACGCGTCATCAAGAGCATATTGTGTTTTCTGCAATATTTAGAAAAAAGTTCCCACAATTTCTTATGCACGCCCGAAATTGAATGAAGCATTATTCCAATATGCGTATTCTCACCTTTGTGAAATACATAATTTTCAACTTTATCTCTAAGTACCTTGAACTTTTTCTTGCTCTTACTTGAACTGTCAGCAAAAACTTCAAAGAACAAATAATTCTTTATCGGAGCTCTATTGATAATTTCGAAATACTTATCTTCCTTCGAAACCTGCGCGATACAAGTTGTACCGGCTTTAACAGATGCTTCCAAACCTTCCTTGAATGATTTTATCTTCTCAGATCTGTCCAAGACAAAATATGCACTCAAGATGTCAGCCCATTTTCTGCTGTAATTATCAGCCTTTACACCGGCAAAGGTGTAATTTTTAGCAATAGTTTGGAAAAATTTCTTAAGTTTATTCTTGACACCATGCGGTCTTGAAGTTCCAACGTCAGTATATTGATACTGTGTAAATAAATCAATAAATCCGGGTACAACTACCGCATTTCCTAAATCTTTTACATCTTTTTCCTGATATTTAGATGCTTCCTCATTAGGAATAATGTCAATAAATTTACCTTCATCGACAACCAAGGCCTTGTTTTCCAAAACCTCACCGGTAGAAGTTAATATCCATCTTGACTTATAACACTTCATGTTGCACCCCTGTGTATTAGAATAGCAAATTTAAAGTAAAAAAGCAATAGTACAAATTAAAAAACTAAGAATACATTTGGTCTTCCCAATATTCCATTTCTAAATGCCTAATAACAACAGTGTCACCATCTTTTATGCCCTGTTTTTTTAGTTCTTCAAAAACTCCCATCCCGATTAGAATATTTTGAAGTCTAATTACCTGCTCGGTATTTCTTGCATCCGTGACCGCCGCAAGCCGTTTAATCTTGCCGCCATCAACGACATAGGTATCTTTTGAAACCTTGTAAATTTCATATGAGCTATCGTCGTTATTATAAGCGTCCAAATCTTCTTCAATAACAATATCCGACACATGGTGTTCAATCTCATCAACTTTTAAAGACATAAAGTCAACTAACTTTTCTACCCCTTCACCGGTAACTGCAGAAATTAAAAATACATCCTTAGCAAGCTTTTCAAACTCATTTTTTAACTCATTTTTTCTGGCATCATCAATTGCATCAATTTTATTGAGTGCAACAATCTGATATAGATTAGCAAGCTTTTCCGAATGTTTTTTTAACTCAGAATTAATAATATTGTAATTATCAACAGGATTTTCAGCAGTAGCATCAACAAGGTGAACCAAAAATCTGCACCTTTCAATATGACGCAAAAAATCATGTCCCAAACCAACGCCTTCAGATGCACCTTCAATCAATCCCGGAATATCCGCGACAACATACCCGTCACCTGAACGTTTTCTTACAACACCCAAATTTGGAATTAAAGTTGTAAACGGATAGTCAGCAATTTTGGGTTTTGCAGAAGAAATTCTGCTTATCAAAGTAGATTTACCTGCATTAGGCATACCCAAAAGACCGACATCAGCAATTAATTTAAGCTCCAACTCCAATTCTCTTTCAATACCTGGTTCCCCTGGCTCACAAAACTGAGGCGCACGCTTTTGCGCCGTAGCAAATCTTGCATTACCGCGTCCGCCTCTGCCGCCTTTTGCAACCAGAACTTTTTGCTCGTGTTCCGTTAAATCTGCAATAGCATTGCCTGTTTTTAAATCCCTTACGACCGTACCGACCGGAACTTTTATAACCAAATCTTTTGCGCAACGGCCATGCATATTCTTGATACTGCCGTTTTCACCATTATCAGCCTTGAAAACTGATTTATACTTAAAATCCATCAAAGTCGACATATTTTCGTCAGCAATTAAGTAAACATCCCCGCCGGAACCACCGTCACCGCCGGCAGGCCCGCCCTTATCGACATATTTTTCTCTGCGCCACGCAACCATACCGTTTCCGCCGCGACCTGAGATAATTCTTATGCGAGTTTTATCTAAAAATTGCATTTATTGTCCTCTTTGTATTACAATAATACTATGAAAATGATAAAAAATACATTATTTAGTCAAAAGCCCGTAACTATCGGCCCTGAGAGCGGTTACGATAACTACATCATGGCAATTGAATCAAGCTGTGACGAAACAGCCTGTGCAATCGTGAAAAATGGACGTGAAGTAATTTCCAATGTAGTTGCCTCACAAATCAAAACACACGCACAATATGGCGGTGTAATACCGGAAATTGCAGCTCGTGAGCACCTGGAGGCAATTAACGTTGTAATTGACGAAGCATTTAAACAAGCCGATATGAAACCAAATGACATAACAGCATTTGCAGGAACTGTTGGTCCTGGACTTGTAGGGTGCCTGTTGGTCGGATTAAATGCCGCAAAAACTTTGGCACTCGTGCATGACAAACCGTTTATCGGCGTAAACCATTTGAATGCACATCTTTGCGGAAATTATATTGATACAGATTTAAAACCGCCGTATATAGCACTTTTGGTAAGCGGCGGACACACTCAAATAATTGATGTTAAATCATATTCAGAACAAAAAATTATAGGTGAAACATTTGACGATGCAGTTGGTGAAGCCTATGACAAAGTCGCAAGACTCATAGGACTTCCATACCCTGGTGGACCTGTATTGGACAAATTAGCAAGAGAAGGTAATCCTTTCGCATTTAAGCTTCCGGAAGCAAAAGTTGACGGTTATAATTTTAGCTTCAGCGGATTAAAAACAGCCGTTTTAAGGCTTGTAAAATCATTTAACGGCAAAGAACTTCCGATAAATGATATATGCGCAAGTTTTCAGGAGTGCGTTTCATCAACTTTGTTTAAGAAAGTAAAAAAAGCTTTGCTAGAAAGCGGTTACAATCAGGTAGTAATAGCCGGTGGAGTTGCTGCAAACTCTGAAATCAGAAAGAAAATTTTCTCACTTGAAAATGAGGGCTACAAGGTTAATGCCCCTGCGATGAAATACTGCACGGACAATGCCGCAATGGTTGCATCTTGCGCATATTTCAACACAAACACGTTTGATGACGTAGATGTAGAAGTATTCTCCAGAGCTTAGCCAGAAACCCCTCTCACAAAACTTACGAGTTTATTGAAAATTTCAACCCTGTCACGAGGCACGTTTGTCTGATATATTGTATAAGGAAGGGGATTTGAAATATTATTGTTCTTTATAACAGCCTCCATTTTAGCAAATGAATCGTACCTACAAACCCCATTAAATAGTGGAGAAAACCTAACCTCTACATCATGTTTTTTTGCATATTTTTCGAGTGTAGGCATATTTGAAAGATATCTCTTTGTATAGCTCGGTAATTTACGTGATATATAAACATTTGATAACCCTAGTGCATATTTGATTGAATGAACAATTGGCATAAATATCTCCTTACGGAATATAATAACAAACTAAATTTCAAATTTTGTCACAAAAGAACAAAAGCTTTACATAACTTTATTATAAAGCCTACTTTCCACTATGCTTAAAAGATCATCAATAACAATTTTTTCAAAATTTACAGAAAATGCCTTATTTATTTCACGTATAAAATAACACGGACTTGTAACATTAATCTCAAGAATTTTCTCATCAACCACATCAAGGCCGGCCATTAAAATTCCCATATCATAAAGTTTTCTCGCTAAAGGTTCAAACTTTACTCTCTCATTATCAGATAACAATTCACCAATGACGCAGCTGTCATTGTGTTCATTAAATTTAAAATCATCGTTACTTGGCAGTTTTCTGACACAATAGTCATAAACCTTATCTCCGATGATGAGTACCCTTTTATCACCATTTATAGCTGCCGGAAGATATTTTTGTACCATAACAAGATTTGTACCGTTGTTTGTAACGGAATTAATAATTACAGACGTATTTTTATCTCCCTCTTTCAAATACATAACACCTGAGCCAAAACATTTGTTCAGAGGCTTTAGAATAATCTCTTTATGTTCATGTAAAAACTCGATTATATCTTTTTTAGATGCTGTAACAATATTTTCAGGTAACAAATCATTAAAATAAACCGCATGCAGCTTTTCGTTAAAATCACGAATTGCTTTTGTATCGTTTAAGATTACGGTTTTATTTCTATCAACGAAATCAAGAACATAAGTAGCGTTAATATAATCCAAATCAACAGGCGGATCAGGTCGAAACATCACAAGCTCAAAATCATTTACTGATTTTTTGTATTCTTTTGTCTTATCAAAAAAAATATTGCCGTCTTTTAGGTACGATTCAAACCCTGTTGCATAAGGGATGCCACTTTTCAATGATAATTTATCAATTGTCGTAATAAAAACATCGTTTTTACGCACCAAAAATTCTTTTATCATCCAAAAATTCGTAACCAAATCATTGAACTCAAAATACTTAAGCTCTATTCTGTCTATAACAAATAAAATTTTCATAATGCCTCACTTCAACCGAACAATATTATATCTGTTCAGGATTTAAAACACCTACGGAGGTATTGTTCATATTGACAAGTTTAATAAACTTCTCGACATCGGCCTCAATTTCAGGGAAAGTACCATAATGCATAGGAATAACTGTCTTAACACCTAACCACTTAGCGGCAATAGCAGCATGCTCAACATCCATAGTATAATTCCCGCCTATCGGAAGCATAGCAATTTGAGGTGCATATAATTCCTTGATAGCTTTCATTTCAGAGTTTAAACAAGTATCACCGGCATGGTATATTCGTGCACCTGCAACATCTAAAAATATGCTAGCCGGACATCCGCCATAACGACCGTCAGGCAAAGAGCTTGAGTGGAATGCAGGTAAAAATATTGCACGTCCCCAAGAATATTGAAGCCAAGCACCCAAAGACACAGACTTTGCCTTTGCGCCTTGTTCTCTGCAATATGCAGCAAGTTCAGGAACCGCAGTAATTTCTATATCCAAATCCTTTGCAATTTCAATAGCTTGGCCAAGGTGATCACCATGCGCGTGAGTCAACAAAATATCTTTTAATGGCTCTTTTTTCCAGTCATATTTTTTATTAATACTAACATAAGGGTCAATTATAACCGCATTTTCGCCATTAGTAATCTGAAACGCACTGTGTCCAATATACTTAATATCAACCATAATAATACTCCTTTACATTACCCTTTAAATCTAGCATATTTTTATGTAAAATACAAATATGCAACAAAAATATATGGAAAAGTGTATCGAACTTGCCAAGCAAGCTGAGGGATTAACCTCACCAAATCCGCTTGTCGGATGCGTTATTACCGATGAATTTGACAACATAATTGCGACAGGATATCACCATAAATACGGTGAAAATCACGCAGAACGTGATGCTCTTTTAAAAATTAACAAGGGCGACGGAGATACGCTCTATGTGAACCTTGAACCCTGCTCCCACTACGGCAAAACACCCCCCTGCACTGATTTGATTATAGAAAAAGGTATTAAAAACGTAATAATAGGTATGCTTGACCCAAACCCGCTGGTCTCTGGGATTAAAAAACTAAAAGAAGCCGGCATTGACGTAACAACCGGAGTTCTTGAAGATGAATGCAAAAAGTTAAACGAAGTTTTCATAACAAATATGACAGAAAACAGAATTTTTGTTGCCCTAAAAACAGCGACAACACTAGACGGAAAAATTGCTACCTCAAACGGCTCTTCAAAATGGATTACATCCGAAAAAGCTCGTGACGAGGTTCACAAAATCAGAAAACGTTATGATGCTATAATGACAAGCTCTACAACCATTATTGCCGATAATCCGACAATGGAGCATCGAAAAAAAGTTATTCTTGACAGAGAGCTAAAAACTGATTTGAAATCAAAAATATACCGGCAAGGCGAAATCTATGTATTCAATGAAAAAGTTGACGACCTTGAAGGTAACATTAATTTGATAAAAACACCCGTTCAAGATGGTAAGATAAGTCTTGAATTTGTATTCAAAAAACTTTATGAACTCGGCATAAGAAGTGTTTTAATCGAATGCGGAGGGAAACTTAACGGAAAAGCACTTAAGTACACCGATAAAATTTACCATTTTATTGCACCAAAAATAACAGGGGATAACCATGCAAAATCCTGCTTTGACTACCGAAATATCACTGATATATCCGAATGCAGGGAGTTTAAAATAGACAAAATTGAAGTCTTTGAACCTGACATTTTATTAACGTACTATCCAATAGATAAAAAATCATAAAAAGTTTATACTGCGCATATGAAAATAAGACCGCTAGCCGCAGGCAAATTTTACCCTGACAATAAATCCGAGCTCTTAAATTTCTTTGAAAGCAGAGAATACCCGCCAAACTCTGCAGACTCAAGATTAATAATCGTACCGCATGCAGGATTGGAATTTTTAGGAGAAATATCACTTAAAACCTACACTGCACTTGCTGAAAATACGGAAAATATCTTAATAATTGCACCCGCAATACACAATCGAATATACGGCACAATAAGCACAAATGCGGAAGTATTTATAACCCCGCTTGGAGAAATACGCATAAAATCTTATGATACCGGAATTAACAACGAAATTTTTAACAATGAAACAGCCCTGACAGTTCAACTGCCTTTTTTGAAATACTTTTACCCGCAAGCCACAGTTACACCTTTGATATATGGCTGTGAAGATTACAAAAATATTGCTAATATTATCGAAAAAAATATTGACAAAAGCCTTATAATAATCGTAACCAATTTGAGCAGACTTGTCCCCGAAAGAGAATCAATAAAACTTGATCGACAAACCGCAAGAATGATTGAGCGAAAGCAAATTGATGATTTTGACAGTGAACTTGCAGACGGAGCTGTCGGGGTTTGTGCAGCAATAGAATATGCCACAAAACACCGGCTCAATTTTATATGCACAGGTCTATCAAATTCCTCAAGGACAAATGGTGACACCTCAAGTGTAGTAGGCTACGGCGGATGGTACTTAATATAAAATTAATCTAAAAATTTTCCGTCAAAAAGGTCAACCACCATATTTACCATATCAGAGTGCATTGAGGGAATTTTATCAACAACCGCCTCTGAAGCTGCTTCTTCCTTCGCCTCTTGTATTTCTTCATCCGTTGGGACACTCTCCTCGTCACTCAAAACCTTTTCATCAACAATGGACGGAGCTGGCGGCAATAGAGCCGCTTTAGGCTTTGGGAGTGAAGATTTCTCCTTTACTTGTTTATCACCTGACTGCGGAAGTCTAACTATAACATTTGAATCAGTTTGGCCAAAAAGTTTGTTAACCGCCTCTGTCAATACCTTACGTTTGTTACCTTCAACAAATTGTTTTAAAAGATTTTCGCTATTTATACTGATAATAGTTTTTTCGGCAGAAAGCTCAACGGGATTTGCCCACTGCTTCAATAATGATTTTGTCGGAGGACTTGTAATATTATCAAGCAATTTGCCCCATAGAACAGAAATATCTTCACCGTTGTCAATACTTTGAGATTTCGGCATAGGTGAAAAATCTTCTACGACCTTGACATCAGGTTTAGCTTCTTTAGAGTGTTCGACACTTTCATCAACTCTGTTATCAATATCGTCCGGAATATTTTTTTGTTCGTCAATATGTTTTTCGTCATCCGCAACAGGAGATTTAGAAATAACTTCCTTTTTCATAACAGGTGTCGGCGGAGTTTTGTAAGCAGCAACGGCTTGTTGGTTGGAAGAAATATTACCGCTTTCCAAAGCAGAAATTCGTTTCTGCAAATCATCAAGCTTGGTATTTTCGGCCAAATTTGCCAAATCGATAATTCCGACTTCAAGCCAAAGTCGAGGATTGTTTGTAAGCTTTATTTCTTTTGTATAATTTGCACATTTATCCAAAAGCGCAACCAACTGATGTGTTTCAACCTCTTTTACCTGATTTTTTAATTCAGAAAGCTGAGCTTCGTTCAACTGTGTAAGCTCAAAAACTATTTCCTCGCGACAATTTTTAACTATCAAAAGATTTTTCAAATAATCCAACAAATTTGAAAATATTTGGACAGGTTCATTACCGGAATTGTAAATATTTTCAAGCATCTCAATGGCATCTTGAGGTTTTGAAGATAAAATACAAGAGGTTAATTTATTCAAAACATCAAAAGAAATTCTGCCCAAAAGTTTGTTAATATCATCGGTCGTTATGGCATTTACGCCGCCCAATACGCTTAACTGATCAAGCAAAGCAATACTGTCACGCATACCGCCTGCAGAATTTTTAGCTATCGTAAATAGCGCATCATCGGTTATGTTAATACCCTCTTTATCAGAAATATATCTCAAATGTTTAACGATATCAGATGTGGTAATTCTTCTGAAATCAAATCTTTGACAGCGGCTTTTAATGGTATCAAGGACCTTATGGACCTCAGTAGTTGCCAGGATAAAAATAACATTTGCAGGCGGCTCTTCAAGTGTTTTCAATAAAGAATTGAAGGCTGTATTAGAAAGCATATGAACTTCGTCAATAATGTATATTTTATACTTACCGTAAACCGGGGCGTAAAGTATTTTTTCAAGAATATTTTGTGTATCTTCAACCTTACGATTACTTGCCGCATCAATTTCTATAACATCCATAGGAACGGCATTTGCTATATCAATACAACTTTCACATTCACCGCAAGGGTCGATTGTAGGACCGTTTTTACAGTTTAAAGACTTTGCAAAAATACGTGCAGTGGAAGTTTTGCCGGTTCCTCTCGGACCTGTAAACAAATATGCATGCGAAATTTTATTCAACTTAATAGCATTTGAAAGCGCATTTTTAATATGCTCTTGCCCTACAAGCTCATCAAGCTTTTGCGGACGATATTTACGGTATAGAGGAATATATTTATCATTCATGATACAATTATAACAAAAGATAGGAAAAAAGGACAGTATATGAACATAATTAAACCCGAAAATTTAAAAAAGGGTGATACCATAGGGATTTTGGCGACAGCAGGAGCAATTGACAATGATGAAAACGTGTTGAGGGCAAAAAAATTCTTCGAAAAAATGGGATATAAGATAGTTCTTAGTGAAAATGTCTTCGACCGATTCAGATATTTAGCCGGTACGGACGAAGCCAAAATTCAGCAGCTTCACAAATTTTTCAAAAGCCCTGAAATCGATGCAATAATCTGTATGCGTGGCGGATATGGAGCAATAAGATTAATCAAAAAAATCGATTACGAACTAATAAAAAACAACCCTAAAATCTTTTGCGGTTACTCGGATATTTCGGCACTTTCGGCTATGATACTAAAAAAATCAAACCTTATGACATACTGTGGACCGATGATACAAAGCGACTTTGGCATTGAAGAACCGAATAAATTCACAATTGCGTCATTTTTCAATGCAGTTACAAGTGACGAAATTACATACAAACCCGAAAAAACAAAAATATACAAAAGCGGAAATGCCGAAGGGATACTATGGGGCGGAAATTTAGCAACAATAGTATCACTTTGCGGTCAAGATTTTATACCTGATGAAAATTTCATATTTTTTGCGGAAGATTTGAACGAAGATGTTTACAAAATTGATAAAATGATGACACAATTGATGAATATTGAAAAATTTTCAAAAAATATTAAAGGAATAATTCTTGGAGATTTTTTGGGCATAGATAACGAAACTTGGCTGGATGAATTATTTACAGAAATTGCGGAAAAATTAAACGTTCCTACAATTGGCGGCTACAAAATAACACACGCGGAAGAAAAATTAACATTACCCTATGGTGCTATGGCAAAATTAACCGAAAAATATATACATTTATCGAAAAATTAAGTTTATATTAATTATGTTTCTAATAACAAATTTTTGGGTTACAATTTTATAAGATAATACATTAACGGAGTATAAATAAATGTGGGATTATTCGGAAAAAGTAATGGATCACTATAGGAACCCGAGAAATGTCGGCAAAATTGATAATGCTGATGCAGTTGGTTCCGCGGGTTCTTTGGCTTGCGGTGATCAGTTAAAAATATATTTAAAAATAGAAAACAATATTGTAACCGATGCTAAATTTCAAACTTTTGGCTGCGGCTCAGCTGTTGCAAGTTCAAGTATTCTAACTGAAATGATAATCGGCAAAACAATTGATGAAGTGAGAAAAATCACAAACAAGGATATCGCAGACCAACTTGGCGGTCTGCCGCCTGAAAAAATGCACTGCTCAGTAATGGGCTATGAAGCACTTGAAGATGCGCTAAAAGGTTATGGTGACGATTATCAGGATTTGGATGATTTGATGGAACCTGAAAAAGCCGAAAAAATTGTTTGCACCTGCTTTGGAGTTACAGAAAACCTAATTTGGGATGCGATTAAACAAAACGGATTAAAAACAGTTGAAGAAGTTACTAACTACACAAAAGCCGGTGGAGCCTGCGGAAAATGCAAAGGACTTATAAAAGACATAATTGATACATATTATGCAAAAGAAAAAGCCGAAAAACAGCTTTCTCCAACTCAAAGAATTTTGAAGATAAATAACATCATCGAAACACAAATTTCACCTGAACTCCAAAAAGACGGCGGGGACATAAATCTTGTGGATATACAAGATAATAAAGTTTATGTAAAACTACATGGCAAATGCTCATCTTGCAAAAATGCGACACTTACCATAAAAAGATTTGTCGAACAAACACTTAGAACTGCTATGGATGAGGATATAGAGGTTATAGAAATATGATTTACTTAGATAATAACGCAACAACAAAAGTTGATGAAAAAGTGCTTGAAGCAATGATGCCCTATTTTAAGGAGGAATACGCAAATCCATCAAGCATTTACGGTTTTAGCAAAAAAGCCTCCAATGCACTGAAAGAGTCAAGAGGCGTGCTTAAAGATTTTTTAAATGCAAAAGATGAAAAGGAAATTATCTTCACCTCTTGCGGTTCTGAAAGCGCTAACACTGCAATCAAAGGCGTTTTGAATTATAACAAGGCTAAAAAACACATCATAACTACAAAAGTTGAACACCCGTGTGTTTTAAATTTGTACCAAACACTAGAAAAACAGGGCTACAAAGTCGACTATATCGGTGTAAATTCAAACGGTGATTTAGATTTGGAACAACTTGAAGCGGCAATAAATTCTGATACAGCACTTGTATCTATTATGTGGGCGAACAATGAAACCGGTGTAATTTTCCCGATTAAAAAGATTTCTGAAATAATAAAATCCAAAAATCCGGAAACAAAATTTTTCGTTGACGCTGTGCAAGCAGCAGGTAAAATTCCACTTGATGTACAAGATATGGGAATTGATATGCTTGGAATTTCAGGTCATAAATTCCACGCACCAAAAGGTGTTGGAGCTTTATATGTAAATTCAAAAACACTAATAACTCCTCTAATTGTCGGCGGTCACCAGGAAAGAGGTAAACGTGCCGGCACAGAAAATGTTCCGTATATTGTAGGTATGGCAAAAGCGGCCGAATTAGCACAAGATGCTCTTAAATTTGAAACGACAGAAGTTAAAAGATTAAGAGACAAACTCGAAACAAATCTTTTAAAAAGAATATACAATGCAAGACTTAATACTGGTGTTTCCAACAGAGTTCCGAACACTACAAATATAGGATTTGAATACGTAGAAGGTGAGCTTATACTTTTGCATATGAGTGATTTAGGAATTTGCGCAAGCTCAGGCAGTGCCTGCACATCAGGTTCTCTGGAACCAAGTCATGTCTTAAGAGCAATGAACGTACCTTTTACAGCAATTCATGGCAGCATAAGATTTTCCTTGAGCAGATTTACCACAGAAAAAGAAATTGATTATGTATGTGAAAAAATGCCTCAAATCATTGAAAAAATAACTGCGATATCTCCTTATCAAGAAGAACTTGCCGCGTTGAAGGCATTAAAGACAAAATAATTACCAATTCTAAAAAATACACCTAAAAAATAGCAAAAAATCTTTTGTTCTGATTTAATGTAAAAAAGGGGAAATTAATGCAGATACAAAAGATTAATTACAATTCACCTACATTCGGGTACAATAGAAAGCTTAACAGTCAACTGAATAAAAAATTGGCCGAAGCAAGTGAAAATGACGATTCAGCAAAGGTTATAAAAGAATTAAACGAATATTGTATCAAATCTGAAAATCTTTTAAGATACTATGATTCCGCTGACAGCGGTAAAAAAAACTTTATGTACCTTGCTTTTGTATCACCAAAAGTTGCCTTGGCGCAACTGGTTCATGAAAAATATCCGGAGCTTAAATACCCAGAGCGTGAAAAAAAATCTTATGAAGCAGAGGCAGTAAGAAGTAAAAATATTGATTCATGGCAAAATTCAATTTTAAGTGAACTTGAAGATGTTATTGAAACGTACGAAGAATATGAAAATGACAAAAAAAGCCAAGCTAATACTGAAAAAACTGATACAACAAACACCCCAAAAGTTGGAAATGCAGTTGGAGGGCAAACAGCACCCAAAACCAGTCATAGAGAAATTCCAAGCGTAATAGAAGAATTCATTCCGACATTTTCATCTCCTGAAGGGTTCAAAAGCCTGGGCGGGATGAATCAATTAAAAGAAGAATTAACCGATAAAATTATATATCCTGCATTACATCCTGAAGAAGCAAAACTTGATTTTGCGGAATACGGCAAAAGACCTCCGAGAGGGATAATGTTTTACGGTCCGCCCGGCTGCGGAAAAACATCTATTGTAGAGGCCGTTTCACAAGAAGCAGCACTACCGCTTTTTAAACTAAAAATAAGTAAAGCTGGCTCTTGTTTTATAAACCAAACATCAAATAACTACCAGCAAGCATTTGATTATGTAGCCGAATTTTCAAAAGATACCGGAATGCCTTGTATTCTATTTATAGATGAACTTGACGGACTAACCAAAGGCCGCGACAAAGAATCAACAGCCGAAGACCTAAAACAAATCGGCACATTACTAAACTTAATTGAAACTGGTAGAGACCGAGGCATAATAGTTTTAGGTGCAACAAATAAATATGATATCGTAGATGATGCTATAAAAAGAAGATTTGATGATCAAATATATATCGGTATGCCCGATATGGAAACACGACAAGATGTTTTATATAAAACTCTCAGCAAGTGGCTGAAAGGCATTCCTCTTGCCGAAAATCCGGATGACTTACGAGAAATTGCTAAGAGGTTAGACAATTTCCCGACAAGTGCTATTGTAATTCTTGCGGATAAAGCTTCAACCCGAGCTCGCAAAGACAAGCGCAGAATAATTCTAAAAGAAGATTTCTTTGATGCAATTGAGAAAAACCCAAATCTTAAAATAAAAGAAGATAAATATAAGACAGAAAGCAATCGCAAAAAAATAGGATATAGATAGGAGTAGGGAAAAAGCACTAGAAAAAATTAAACCTAGTGCTTTTTTCTTAGCATATAATCCCAATTTTTCAACTTTCCAAAACTCCGAAAATGTAGAATAGAATTCAATTATAAATAAATCTATTCTTATTTTAAGGAGTAATTATGAAAAAAATTGTAATTATCTTAACATTTTTATTTATACTAAATCTTAGTGCAAACGCAAGTACATACACACCAACACTAGGTAAAATAGAAAATGTTTTATACGGATTTCAATACGACAGTGAGGATGATACAACAAGGCTGAATAGAATTGAAAACAGCGTTTATGGTTCAACCAACTCAGGAGATACCGCACAAAGAATCAGTAAACTAAAAAAGGATCTGTCAGCCGATTTAATGGGACAAGAAATTGAGCCCAAAGAGGATACCTTTGCTGATGAAAGCGACACATACTATCAAGGAGAGCCGCTTGCAGATGCGAATATACAATATCCTGCAGTTGATGAATTAGAAAAAAAAGTATTCAATAAAAGTTTCATAAACAAAGATATAAAAGAAAGACTTTCAGCATTAGAGCAAAAAACATTTGGTCAAACCTTTAATGACGATTTAGCCTCAAGAGTTGACCGATTAAAGGCGGAGCTAAAACCGAACAGTTTTATGGATAACGGCATAGCACAATCTTCAAACGACTTTTTTGATAACGAAGACGTAGTAGCACTTGAAAAAAACTACCACTTAGACAGGTATGAATCACCAAACCAATTCGACTATGATGCATACAATGCGGCACACAACCCGACAAATCCGTTTCCTTTCAAAAAAGCTAACATAACAACAGTTGAAAACGGAATTCTTAACCGCTCATTCAAGAACGAATCTATGGAAAACCGTCTATCCAGACTAGAAAATGTGATGTTTGGAACAGAATTCAACCAAGATGACAACGAAACACGTGCACAAAGGATTGCAAGCGCCTATAAAGCTCAAAAAAGCTCCTCACGTTATGACAACAACAAGTTTTCGCAAAACATGGCAACAGCAATGCAAATAGGAACTCTTATACTGATGGTGCTGGCATGTATCTTATAATCAGAACTTAAACAGATTTTTGATACCTTCCGCAGCATCCTGCAGCTGCTGTTTTGTATCTTGCACTGTATTTTTAATGGCGTCAGTTGCGTTATTAAGCTCTTGTTTTAAATCAATAGCCGAAGTATCGCAATTTGAAAGCCATTTAAAAGATTTGACAGCACTTGAACTATCTACACCGCCATTATATTCAACTTTAAAGTCTTTATAACTTTCACTGCCTGAAGAAAGTGCCGGAATATTTGCAACCTTTTCCTTTGAAGGATCAGTTGTCATTGAATCAATCAAAACAGCCGTCAATGCACCGAATTTAGGCAAATACGAAGTCAATTTATCAACCGATAAATCACCAAGCGGCCCCAATACAGTAACAACCTTTTCGTCCAATCTGCCCAGTATAGTTACATTAGTCGTGCCGTTCAACAAATTATACATACCTGTAATATAATAAGCCATCAAAGGACCGGAAGAAGTTATAGATTCAATATCAGCCCATCCGTTTTTGAAAGTAAGGTTACCCTTAATTGTTTTAAACTCAGCAGTATTTTGAATAGAAGGCAGCGATGCAACCGAATTAACGGTTGAGCTCAAAATCGCATTACCCAAGATATTTTGAGCGAACAATAATTTATCAAACCTACCCATATTCAAGAATTTTCCGTTCAAAATAGTAAAAGATGCTTTACCTGTAAGATTTTTCATCATATCAACATCAGTAGCACCTTTTGTTGCTATATCAGCGTTAAAAGCCAAAGTTCCTGACAAAGCATTTTTCATCCCTGCTGCACCTTCAATAGTTTTGACAGCATTCATATCAGAACCCGTCATATTAACGGTAATTTTCCCGTCATTAATTCCATAAGAAATATTACCTGATATTTTACCGTCAAATGCATCAGCTACAAGGTTATTCAAGTAGAATACACTGTAATTTTTCAACAAAAATTCAGTTGCAATATTTTGTGCAACGATACCGCCGGATTTAAAATTCTGAACGGTAGCGTTACCCTTTAAAACAGGCCCGTTAACGTTTGCGACAAGATTTGACATACTCAGGGCCATATCATCAATTGACAAACTCGGAACACTTACCAAGCCTTTTAAATAAGGATTTGAAGCAGTTCCAGTGATGTCAATATCACCTCTCAACGCCATAGAGGATTTGCTAAATCCGGGTATAGAAATAACGTTCTTTTTCGGAACAGATAAACGCAAATCCAGTTTTTGTGACTTAGAAAGATTATTTACAGAACCTTCAAGAGTTACTACCGGGTTATTCAACGAATCTGAATACACGCCCGTTTCAGAAAGTTTGGCACAATCATCAGCAACTTTTATAGAAGAATTGATTATAGTTTTTTTACCCTTCAAGGCTTCAACATTGACTAAGGAAATGTAATTATTAGAATCAGCAGACATATTAAACAAAATATCCTGCACCTTGCTGTTACCCTTAACGGACAAGCTCAACGGCAGCTTACCGTTACTTGGGAACATATAGTGCAATTCTTTTGGAATAACAGATTTAATATCACTTGCCAAAATTGAACCTTTTGCATTGATATCAATTTTTAATTTATCGTTTATATAATTAGCAATGCTGCCTGTAATATCAATTCTTGAATTATTGAACAACAGGTAAGCTTTTTTGATGTCAATATTTTTTTCACCGATAATAACTTCCGTTTCAGGCATAGAAACAACAGCCATCGGATTTGTTATTTTTAAAGCCGTAGCACTCAAATCACCTTTAAATGCCTTACCGTCAGAATCAATTACAAATGATGCCTTTGGCATAGTGACTCTTGTTGAGGAGGGTACATTCTTAACATCAAGATTACTAAGCATAACATTCAAAGACGGAACAATTGAGGATAATTTTCCGGTCAACGATGCATCTAAAGAAAGCGTTCCTGAATTAAAGTTATTCTCCTTCAACAACTGCACCTGACCTGCTGCGGCAATCAAACCCTTCAAAAGAATATCCTGTGCCTGAATATGAATATCTGTTTCGGCATTATTTTTAACTGTACCGTATATTTTCAGAGGATGCCCCATAATTTCAAGTCCGGCATCTTTTATATCAACCATATTTTTAAAGTCAACATCAGCATGAATATTTTTCAAAGCGATATTGTAAAGTTTGTAATTTACGGTTGAAGAAGGTATTTTAAAATAACCATCCGAGGTAACGTGTTTTTTGTTGGCATTTATATTAAAATCAGCATCAATACCTCCTGTTGCAGAAAGCGTTTTTAAATCATTATAATTGAATGATTGAGCAATACTGTTTATGATTTTAAATAAATTATTAAACTGCGCATTAGATACAAAATTCATTTTTACATCAGGGCTTTTACCAAATTTGAATTTGCCGTCAAGAACTGTTTTTTCACTAACACCGGAAAACAAATTCAGCTTAAGGTCGGCCTTTTGACCTTTTGAATTAAAATAAAACGAACTTGCAGGAAGTTTATTCCCGTCAACAAGCAAAGAAATATTATCAACATTTGCAAAACCGTCAATTTCAGGAGCATCAAATGTACCTGAAATCTTCAAATCAACCTTCAAATCCGAAGTAAGTTGTGATTTGTTTAAAGGCTTAAAAATATTGAGGATATTAAAAACAAAATCCTCATCAGTCTTATCTTTGTCAGCCGGTTGAGAATTAAAAACCAAATCATTCAAAGAAATTTCCGGCATCAATTTGTTATACAACTTTACATCATATGAAAACTGCTTGGAATTGTTCAAGGTAAAACCGCCGATTGTAGAAAACTTGAACTTTTTATCAAGAATAAAATCCGTTAATTTTAAGGCAGAACCCGAAATTGTATATTCACTTTTTGAGGCCATATCAACAAAAGTTACCGTATAATCTTTAACCCTTATATCAGGCAGCTTGTTTGACAACTTAAATCCCAAAGGCAAGGGCTGAGCTGACTGCGCAGACTGTTCCGAATCAGGATCCGGCTGAGGCAAATATTCTTCAATCAAAAATCTTCCGTCTTGACGCATCAGAAGCGTTGCATCCAAATCATCTACAGAAACAACATCCGCTTCAATTCTCCCGATAAAAATAGGCAGCAAAGAAAGCTTAGCTTGTACATTATCGGCCGCAAAAAATTCATCCCCCGTAGGTATCATAAGCTCAATATGCCCGACCTTGATACCGGCAGTAAGTTTAGGTGTAGTTACGACCCCCAATTTTTCCAACTTCACCTTAAACCCGCAAGACTCCTCAACCATAGAAGAAATCTTCTCGCTATACGAATTCAATATTGGTGAAAGAATCAACGGAAGGATAAGAAAAATAACATACACCGACAAAACAACGCTGCCGGAAATAATCCCAATTTTCTTTAATTTATTCAAATCCATAAACACAACCCCTTTTTTAAATAATGATATCAAATTTTAATTATTTTTTCAACTTTTCAGGATAAAAATTCCACTTTATAGCAGGATTTTTCCTAAACCAAGTAAGCTGTCTTTTGGCGTAACGCCGAGTATTTTGCTTAAGTTTATCGACAGCATCATCCAATGTCAATACCCCGTCAAGATACGCTATCATTTCCTGATAACCTATTGTATAAAGCAAATTATTTATTCTGCCATGTTTATTCAACAAATATTCAGTCTCCTCAATAAGACCGTTTTTAATCATCATATCCACACGTTCGTTAATTCTTGAATAAAGAACCTCTCTTGGGAAATTTAACCCAACCCATTCAACGTTAAACTCTTCAGATTTAATTCCACGCGACTTAGAAAGCGGCAAACCCGTTGATTTTATAATCTCAATTGCTCTTATAAGTTTTTTCGTATCATTTTTGTCAATACTTCGAGCAGTTTCAATATCCAAATCCGCTAAAATTTCGTACAAATTATCAGAATTCCTTAATCTTTCCCTTAATTCATAATCAGGCTCAACTCTCGGAAGATCATAATTCATAAGTAAAACATTCAGATAAAGCCCCGTACCGCCGACAACAACCGGAACTTTTCCTCTTGAAAGGATATCTCTTATTATTTTTTTTGCCTCATCCGCGTATAATCCGACAGAATAATCCTCCTCAGGCTCAACAATATCAATCATATAATGAGGAATACCCGAACGCTCGTCCATAGTAGGCTTTGCAGTTCCTATATCAAATCCTTTATACACAAGTCTTGAATCAGCCGAAACAATTTCGCCGCCATATTTCTTAGCCAATTCTATGGCGAAGGATGTCTTACCGCTTGCGGTAGGACCCACAACTGCAATAACCTTATTCTCCAAATTCTCTGTCATAATACAAGAATATTAACATAACCACATACACTAAGAAATAGAAATAAACCACAAGCATTATAAAATACAAAAACGGATTTATAATAGAAAAAGTATTTATAAAAGAAAGCACAAAATTTAACACAGTCATAAATACGAATAATTTAACAGACTTCCCGAGTTTTTCAAAAACTTTTCTTACGGAATAAAACAGAGCCTTAAAAGGATTTGCCGTTTTAAAAACAATTTCAGGAATCCAAAGCATAAGTAAAAAAGACATAATCGTAGTTGCAGCGAGAAAAAGCATATTCCAATTATTAAGCTTTATAAGCTGCTCGAACGAAAGTGAATCCAAAAAAGCCTTCATATCAGCAGTTGATGACAAAACATCTTTTACTTGAGTCGGATCCAAATCCAGACCGCCAATCAAATGCATGCCTAACTGAAAAACACCTGCACCGACAACCACAAGTATAAACAATGAAACAACAATCATCCCTAAATATGGTAAAAAATACTTTCCAATTCCTGACGGGATATATTTTATCAAATTAAAGGTAGCTTTTGCACGGTCAGCATCCAACACAAAAACCTGCTTAGAGAGTTTCACCGCTTTTTTAACCATATAAAACCAGCCACCCATAAAAGCAGCCGTCATAACTATAACAGTCACAGAGGACAAAACTAAAAGCGGCATTGAATTAACCGTTTTATGCGAAAAAGAAACATACAACGTTAAAATCCACATAAAAACGACCAATGGTGTCGCTAATATTATATTTTCATTGGTAACTTTCACCGTATCTTTGAAAAGTTTGCCCATACTCATTTTTATACCTCAAATATCAAATATTTATATTGCCGAACTACTTAATTGTTTTTGTTCGATAGTTTTTTTACGTTTTCTGCGCCTCATTAAATCAACAAAAGCCTCAAGACGAGTTAAATAACCTGCCTTACCTGTTTGTTCATCCATAATCAAAGGCAAAATCGGGATTTCACAATTTTCACGCATAGCAGGGAAAATATTTTGAGACATAATCTCAGGCATACACGTAAACGGACTGATATGAATAATTCCGTCAACCCCTCTTTCATTGGCGTAAGCAACATCAGAAACACATTCCAAAGCATCGCCGCCTATATCACGCATCAGATAAGGTTTGGCAAGCCTATTTGCACGCTGAAGGTGAGTTTCACCTTTTCTGAACATCTTAGGGATAATGGCATCTTTTAAAAAGCTGCTTACAGTAAGACTTTTTCTTACCTGAACACCCATCTTGCCTAATTCTTTTTCTATATTTTGGTTAGAAAAAGGATCACAAACAAGGAAAATTTCACCGGTAATATCAACATACAAAACTTCTTTTTTGGAATCAATCTTGACCTTATCCATAATCGTAAAAGCCTGTTTTTTAGCCCTGCGGAGTTTCCAGAAAGAATCCTCCTCGTCCACAATCTTAAGCGCTTTATTGAAAGCTTTTTCGGCATCACCTTGATTAATCTCTCTTGCCCTCAAATATGCCAGCTTAGTTTCCAAATCATCTACCAAAAATACTTTTCTGATAGCAGTTACAATAGCATTAATGAACATCAAAGGCCTGTTTTTGCCGGTAATCTGACGCAAAAATCTATACATACCTTCAATACCGTCATAAAGCTGCAATTCAATATATCTTGCATCATAACCCAAATCATGCAAAGCATTTTGAATACATTTGCCGTATTCACCAAGTCTGCAAATACCTGGTGAGGTAATCATTGCAACATAATCAGTACCGCCATCAAGTGCCTCTAAAAAATTACCTAAAATTAACTTATAAGGCAGGCAAATAGCTTCAGGAGAATGCTTTGTACCCAATGACAACGTTTTTTTGCTGGTATACGGCGGAACATAAGGTTCCAAACCAACCTTTCTGAGTGCCGCAGACCAAGCCACATATATTAATCCCATATGGGGAAATGCTACTTTTTTTAATCTTTTCTTTTCTTTTTCCATATTATAGTTCCGTAAATTTCAAGTCAGGGTGTCTTGCTGCAAGAGTTTCATCAACACGTTTTACCGGAGTTGAATGAGGTGCAGAGATTAGTTTTTCCGGATTAATCTTCGCCTCCTCGGCAATTTTAATCATTGTTGCAACAAACTCATCCATTTTTTCCTTTGTTTCAGATTCAGTAGGTTCAATCATTATGGCCTCATGAACAATCAAAGGGAAATAAACCGTTGGCGGATGAGTATTTTCATCCATAAGAGCCTTTGCAATATTCAAGGTAGAAACACCTGATTCATGTTTTTGTTTTTCTCCTGACAAAACAAATTCATGCATACAAGGTTCATCATAAGGTAAATCATAATACTTTTTCAGTTTTTCTTTTAAATAGTTAGCATTCAAAACTGCATTTTCAGAAGCATTTTTGAGATTTTTACCCATCATTAAAATAAAGGCATAAGCCTTTACAAGTACCCCGAAGTTTCCATAAAAAGCCTTAACTGAGCCTATAGAGTGTTTTAAATCATAATTTCTGAAATATTTTTCACCGTCAAAATCAATAACAGGCGCGGGCAATAAATCCTTAAGCTCTTTAACAACACAAACAGGTCCAGCCCCAGGCCCGCCTCCGCCGTGAGGCGTTGCCATAGTTTTGTGCAAGTTTAAATGAACAACATCAAAACCCATAAGTTTAGGGTTTGTGTAGCCCATAATTGCATTGAAATTTGCACCGTCATAATATAAAAGTGACCCGTTTTTGTGCATTAAATCAGAAATTTCAAGAACATTTTCTTCATAAATTCCTAAGGTATTAGGGTTTGTCATCATAATCGCTGCGACATTACTATCCAAAACAGCCTTGAGAGCGTCTATGTCAACCTGTCCTTTTTCATTTGATTTAATTTCTACAATATCAAACCCGCACATCTTGGCACTTGCAGGGTTTGTACCGTGTGCAGAATCCGGAATGATTACCTTGTTGCGTTTTTCGCCTTTCACTTCAAAATACTTTTTAATAATCATCATGCCGGTCAATTCACCATGAGCACCGGCAGAAGGTTGAAGTGTAACCGCATCCATTCCTGTCAAAACCTTTAGAGCTTCTTGGAGATTATACATCAATTCAAGCGCGCCTTGGGAGCTTCCATCATCCGCCAAGGGGTGAAGATTAGCAAAATTTTCCAACGATGCCAAAAATTCATTGACCTTCGGGTTGTATTTCATTGTACAAGAACCCAGAGGATAGAACCCTTTTTCTATACAAAAATTTCTGTCAGAAAGTTCCTTATAATGGCGCATGACCTCAAGTTCACCGATTTGCGGCAAACCCACTTTATCTTCTCTTAAATTACAATTTTTTAGAAATGACAGATCAATTTTTTCATCGGTCAAATTAATCCCGTCAACCCCGTTTGACTTTTCAAATATAGTTTTCATTAAATAATCCCCTGTCTAGCCAAATCTTTTTTAATCTTATCCAAACCTGCTTGAATAATACGTGAAATTCTCGATTGTGAAATATTAAACTCCTCCGATATTTCTCTCAATTTTTTTTCTTTGAAAAATTTATACTCTATCAATTCTCTCTCACGTTCCGAAAGTTTTTTAATAGATTCCATAATTTCTTTTTTAAGTTCAAAAAACTCAATCGTCTCCTCGGGATTTCTATCCTGAGATTTAATCTGAGTAGGAACTTCAGCATCCTGCATTTCATCAATAGACAAAATCGTCTTGTAAACTTCTTCTCTCAAATTTGTATCATATTCTTCTTCCGTCTGCTTTTTATTTTTGAGAGAATACCATTTATAACGTCTTCTGACTTCATTTCTTATAGCCCACTTTATAGCCGTAGATAAGTAAGTGTTATTGAAATTTTCAGGATTATTATTTTTAAACAAAATATATAGGGTATGATTACCGATATTAATCAACTCGGGCAACTCAATAAGGTGTGATACAGAGAACTTTTGATACTCCACCTTTGCAATCATTTCAATTAAATCTTTATAATCCCTTAAGTTAACTTTTGGCTTTGCCGGCATGGATCAATCCCTAACATAAATTTACAAGAACATAATATCAGAAAAAAATATAGCGGACAAGAGGATGTAATTTTGCTTAACATAACTTATATTAAACAAAAAGGAGAACCTAAACTATGAAAATATTATTTTGCACAGATGGCTCGCAAATAAGTTTTAACGCCATAAGGAACTATTCACACTGGGTAAAAAAAGAAGATATAATCGTAGACACAATATGCGTAATAGACTGGAGTTTTCTGCCTGATGAAACGATAATAGACGGAAGTGAATTTGTAAACAGCTGCAGAAATGTAGCAGACAGCATACTTGAATATTCCGAAAAAGAAATCAAATCAATTGGCTTCATCGCAGGAGAGAAGATAAAACAATGCGGTTCTGCAGTCGAAAGTATACTTGAACAATTAGATAACGAATCTTACGATACAATAGTTATGGGTTCACATGGCAAAAAAGGACTTCAAATCTGGCTCGGTTCTGTATCAAGAGAAGTCCTTGAGGCATCACAAATACCGACGTACATATCGAAAAAACATACAAACACGCAAAACGTACTTTTTGCAACAGACGGGTCAGAAGAATCTCTTGATGCTGCAGAAAAGGCAATTAACATGTTAAATCTCCAAGACAAAAACGTCTATGCTTGTACGGTTACAGAAAACCCCGACCTTTTGTTTTTAGAAGGTACACTAGACCCCAACTGGATGATGGCAATTAAAACTCAACAACAAATTTATTCTGACAACGCCATAAAAACAATACTGGCTCTGTTTGATAAGTACAAAATTGAAGTAAAACAAAGCAGGATTATAGAAGGGATTCCGGCTCAGAGCATTTTAAACTATGCAAAGGAAAAAAATATAGATTTGATTATAACAGGTTCAAAGATAAAAACTAAAATGCACCGTTTTTTGCTTGATTCGGTAAGCAAACGTGTAGTGGAAAATGCTAAAATGGATACTTTAACAATGAAAAGTTGATTATACAGACACAAATTTGTGATATAATGACTTTATGTTTAAGTATTACGGCAAATATGTACCATACTTATTTTTGCTTCCCGCAGTGCTGCTGCTTGTCGTATTTTTCTTTATACCGTTTTTCCAAACGATAGTTCTAAGCTTTCAAGATTATTCTAACGATATTTACAACGCATCATATGTAGGGCTACAAAATTATATAGAACTTTTTAAGAATCCGATTTTTTATAAGGTATTGCTCAATACATTTATATATCTCATTGTTGCAGTTCCAATACTTGCAACAATTCCGTTGTTTTTGGCTGTATTACTAAACCAGCAAATCAGGGGCATAACTTTATATAAAATACTCATATATCTGCCGGTTATTGTTTCCATAGTAGTAGCTGCAATTGCTTTCAAGTGGCTCTATGCGGATCAGGGAATTTTAAATTATGTATGCCAAAGTCTCGGATTTCCTTCAATCGGGTGGCTGACAGACCCAAAATGGGCGATATATTCGGTCATAATAGTAACCATCTGGAAGGGTATCGGGTATTACATGATGATATACCTTGCAGCATTAATGAGTGTACCCAAAGAATTATACGAAGCCTGCGATATAGACGGTGCAAATTTTTTAACAAAACATCTAAACGTAACAGTGCCTTATATTATGCCGACAATTGCGCTGGTTGTTACAATAAGCTCAATTTCAGCAATGAAAGTATTTGCTGAAATTTATGTTATGACAAAGGGCGGACCTCTGAATTCAAGCAAAACGATTGTATACTACATATATGAAAGAGCCTTCGAAAATCTTGATTTAGGATACGCATCGGCCATGGCTGTGGTTTTACTTATAATTGTTATGATATTTTCACTTATAAATATCCTGTGTTTTGAAAGGAATAAATACCGATTATGAAAAAAATATTAGGTAAAATAGGTACACACTCAATATTAATATTGGTATCCATATTATCAATTTTTCCTTTTTTATGGCTGATTTCAACATCACTGAAAGGTGCGGGGGAAAATATTTTTGCATATCCGCCAGTGTTAATTCCGCAGGACTTTACCTTGGAAAACTATGCAGGGGTGTGGAATAGAGTGAACCTTTTGGGATATTTCATAAACAGTATGATAGTTGCGGCAGGGACTGTAATCCTAAATCTGATATTATCGTCACTTGCGGCATATCCGCTTGCAAGAATGGAATTTCGAGGCAAAAAGATAACTTTTTTTGCAATTTTAGCAACGATTATGATACCTTTTCAGGCAATAATGCTTCCGGTTTATCTGATTACGATAAAACTTCATTTGATAGATACAGTAAACAATACTGCAGGATACATAGGTCTTATAATGCCTTTTGCCGTGAGCGCGTTCGGAATATTTTTAATGCGACAGGCATTTTTGGGGATTCCGAGAGAAATGGAGGAAGCGGCAATAGTTGACGGCTGCAATGTTTTTCAAATATTTTGGAGAGTTCTTTTGCCTATGGTAAAACCCTCTTTGGCTGTACTGGCAATATTTACATTTATCGGCTCTTGGGGTGAATTTCTTTGGCCGAGTATCGTTTTAACAAAGGAAAGTTTATATACACTTCCCGTCGGCGTAAATAATTTGCAGGGAATGTTCAGCTCAAATTGGAGGTTTATTGCGGCCGGTTCAATTATTTCGATAATTCCTATAATAATATTTTTCTTAGCAATGCAAAAGTATTTTATTTCAGGCGAAAACGAAGGTGCAGTAAAGGGTTAATCTTCGTCTAAAAATATTTTTTTGGAGCCGCAAGTGCGGAAATTCTTTTCAATAGCCTTGTCCAATTCTTCCGATGAAACCAATTTCCCGTTCACATAAGTCAAAGAACCATAATTCACAACGGTATCACCAAGTTTATCAACAAGCTGGTCCTCTTTATTATACAAAATTGTTCTTGTAACATCATTTAAAACATCAAAAACATATCTTTGACGATTAGAATTACCTTGACTATCAGTAATCAATGCAGTCGCCTTTTCTAATTCATCCAATGCTTCTTTATAGTACTTCATATGTCTCAAAAGAATTGCAAGATTATAATGCGCCTCGTAATTCATAGGGTCAATCTGAATTGCTTTACAATAAGTTAATCCGGCATTGTTGTAATCGCCTAAAAGATGATACACCAGCGCCAAATTATATCTTGCATCATAATCTTTCTTTAAAATCTTGACCGACTTTTTATAAGCATCAAGAGCTTTTTCAAGATACTGACGCTGTAATCTCCAATCATCACCTGCATATAGTGACTTTTGGCGGTATGCTATCCCCATATTATAATATGCTATTCCTTTATTAGCTTTATAACTTTTTCTGTTACTGTAAACAAAAGGAATTGAAATAAGATGACGCTTCGTATTTATAATTTCATTGTACTGATCAATTGCACCGTCAAAATCTCCAAGTTTTTCCGCTGAAACAATACCATAGTTCATACGTGCAATCATCATTTTAGGATTATATGTAAAAGCCTGTTCATAAGCGTCAACTGCGGAGTAGTAATCCTCATAAACAACATAAATATTTCCTAAATTGAACCATGCACTATAATGTTCCGGAAATAGCTTGAGGGCAGTATTATAATAATCAATAGCTTTTTGTAATTTAAGCTTTGAAAAAGCTTTGTCACCTTTATGAATGTAGTATATACTTGTAAGCTTATCGTACTGTTTTAAAAACCAAGCCTGATTAAAAAACACAATAGCAATGGCTGCTGCTGCAATAATTACTAAAAATAATTTATAAACTTTTATCTTTAACATTTTACCTCTAACCTAAATAATACAATTATCTTAGTGCAATGGCAAATATGTTAAAAAAAAGAATGTTACAAAATGTAAAGCATTTTTCTTCCAATAAAGCAATTTAGTAATACAGAAATTTTTTATATAGGTAAGGTAGGTTAGTAAACTCAATTTGGAGGTTAGGAATATGGACGGCATAGCAGCATTGGGCAATATGTATCCTATGTATGGTAGCTACGTAAACCAAACAGCACTCGGCAATCTATACGACATGGATTATAATCCAATGGGAATGTATGGAAGTATATTCGGTGGCGGTATGATGCCTTTCATGCCAACATTCGGAGGCGGATCAAATTATGATACGTACTTCAATAATATGAAAGATTATTTAAATTTCACATCCGACTACAATTTACAAATGGTAGAAAATCAACGTCGTAACGAGTTAAGAATAAACGGTACGGATGAAGCTATTCGAAATGCCGCATCTGTATTGAATGAAAAAATCGTTGCAAATGAACAGGAACAGGTACAACTAGCCTATAAATCATTTATAGAAGCAGTTGCCGCAAAATATCCCGGAGAATCAGAAAAGAACATAATTGCAAGAGCAAAAAGCAATTATCAACAATTGTACAATTCAACGATAACGGATGACTTGAGAAAATACGGTCATGATAATTTCACTCACGGCTTGTATAAAGGATTAACTTTTGGTTTGTATAACTCAACGACACCGGAAGATAATATCTCTCGAATTACAGGACAACCGGTAAGCCGTTGGGATAAGTTTAAAGAAACCGGCGGTCTTGCAACAGGCGGTGCCGCGATAGCCGGAGGTGGATTATTCCTTGCAAAACATCTCGGCTGGTTGAAAAAAGTTCCGAAATGCGGTTGGATATATGCAAGTATCGTAGGTGCCGCAGCAGCAACGGCAGCAATTTTCGGAAGTAAATAAATTAGAACCCTTAAATCGTAAAAGTGTGTAGATATAATGTGTGTAGCAGGTCGGTTAATTTAACCGACCTTTTTTTACAAAGAATTCCCGCGGCAAGGAGTAAGCCACGGGAAATATATCAGTAAAAGAGACATCACCAACATTATGAAATACGTTTTTAAAAAGTCAAATTGATGAAGCAAATTTTTTAGTATATAATTTCATTATGAGAAAGAAAATAATTATAATACTAGCAATACTGCTTTTTAACATAAGTATTTGCTGTGCGGATTCAACAAAAAATGATCAAATTAATATATTATACGCCGAAAACAACATAAAAGAGGCGTTTAATCTTATTTTGAGCATTCCAGAAGAAGAACGCACCTCACAGAACTGGCTTTTAATGGGCAATATTCTTCAGGATGAAGGCAAGCTAGATGACGCCGCATTTATGTACAATCGTGCTATATCCATCAACGAAAAATATTACAAAGCACATTATAATCTTGGAAATATTTACATGTTACAAGACAAACCCAATTTAGCAATTCAATCCTATAAAAAGGCCGTAAAATATAACCCTGATTTCGCATACGGATATTATAATTTAGGATGTGCATATTTAAAAATAGGGAAAGTGAAATCAGCAAAATGGGAATTCTACAAGGCAATTGACCTAAATAATCAGGTACCGGATTTTCACTATAACTTAGCATATACTTTTAAACAATTAAATAAAGAAAAACAGGCAAAAACATATTTAGATTTTTATAACAAACTTATTGAACGAGGGCAATAAATGAGAGGTATAATATTTGATTTTAACGGAACATTGTTTTGGGATTCCCAACTGCACCTTGATGCTTGGCGTGAGTTTTCAGCCAAATTAAGAGAAATCCCCTTCAGCGATGATGAGATGCTAAAATATATGTTCGGCAGAACAAACGAAGATATTATAGCTTATGCAATCGGGAAAAAACCTGATAAGGAACTTGTTGAAAAATTAGCAGAAGAAAAAGAGTCATATTATAGAAATATGTGCCTTAAAAAACCCGAGGAGTTTAAACTAGCCCCACATGCTGAGAATTTTTTGGATTATTTAAAAGAAAACAACATTCCAATGACAATCGCAACTATGTCAGAATGGAGTAATGTGGAATTTTACATAAAAGAATTTAATTTATCCCGCTGGTTTGATTTGGATAAAATTGTATACTCAAACGGTAAAATACCCGGCAAACCCGCACCTGATATATATGAAATTGCTGCAAAAAATTTAGGGCTTATACCACAAGAATGTATTGTCATTGAAGATGCACTATCAGGAATAGAAGCCGCCAAACGTGCAAATATCGGTAAAATTATCGCGATAGCTTCACGCGAACCAAAAGAATTTTACAAAAATGTTCCTGGCGTTTCACAAATTATTACCGATTTTGACCAGATTGATAAAAATATTTTCGTTCAAGTATCAAAAGTTTTAAGCTAAAACGCATTTACGTTCTTGAAAGAAGGGGAGAACCCGTTTGGTAATAGCCAAACTTTGTGAGAATACCTCAGGCTCACTTTTGCATAAAAAAAGACGTTTTAAAAACGCCTTTTAATAAATGGGGCGCCTGATGGGATTCGAACCCATGCATATCGGAACCACAATCCGAGGTCTTAACCGCTTGACGACAGGCGCCATCAACATATTTAATCTTAACATAAACATTATCTAAATCAAGGCTTTTTATATAAAAAAGTCCCGATTTTTAACCGGGACTTTCTACCTTCTACATTTTATCTAGCTTATACGCTGAAACATATACCCTATGCCGCGAGCTGTTAATATCAATTCCGGATTTGCTGGGTCAGTTTCAAGTTTTGAACGCAATCTTGAAATATGTACATCAACAACCCTTGTATCAATTCTGTGATCAGGCGGATATGCCCAAACATGCTGCAATATCTCGTTTCTTGAGAATGCTTGACCTGAATTATTTACCAACAATTCTAACAAGCTGAATTCCATTCCTGTCAATCTGATACGTTCATTCTTTCTGAATACTTGACGACGTGCCGTATCAATTTTTATATTACCTGTTGTAATAACATTCTTAGTAACCTTTCCGGTAGGCGCAGCTGCTTCTCTGTTATTTGTACGTCTTAAAACAGCTTTTACACGAGCCTCCAATTCTTTCGGACTGAAAGGCTTGATGACATAATCATCAGCACCCAATTCCAAACCGGTAATTCTTTCTGAAACATCGCCTAATGCTGTAAGGATAATAATAGGAACATCCGAAGTTCTTCTTATTTCTCTTGTAACACCGTAGCCATCCATCTTAGGCATCATAACATCCAATACAACCAAATCAGGATTATACTTATTAAAAGCATTAACGGTTTCTTCACCGTCTTGAGCGGTATAAACATCGTATCCGGCCATTTTTAAACGAGTTTCCAAAATACGTCTGATACTTGCTTCATCGTCAGCCAACAATATACGTTGACGATCTTCTGTTTCATTAGGCATTTCAGCATTTTCTGTCATAGTCTTTTCCTTACATTTATAAATCTTACACCACTAACTTTAAAAAAATATTACAAATTATATATTTTTTTGTATTTTTATAACGATATATTAACCTAAGTAAAGAAAAATTGCAAGTACTTTTTGTAAAAAACTACGGAATTTTTATAATTGAGAAGCGATAATCTTACGGAATTTTTCGAGATCCTCAACCGTATCAATCCCGACAGGTGTGAAATCAACAACACTTGTTTTAATTTTCATACCATTTTGCAAAGCTCTCAACTGCTCCAAACTTTCTGAAAGTTCCAAAGTTGTTTGCGGCAACTTTGTCATACGCTCAAGGGCTTCCCTTTTATACCCGTATATTCCCAAATGACCGTAAAATGTTGCGTGTCCCTCATTACGTTCAAAAGGTATCTTCGAGCGTGAAAAATACAACGCATAACCGTTATTATCAACAACACACTTTACCAAATTTGGATTTTCAATATCTTTTTTGTCACGCAAAACCCTTATAAGCGTTGATATATCAGCATTTGGATCTTCTTTGACATTTCGGATAACTTCATCAATACTTTCAGGTATTATCAAAGGCTCATCTCCTTGAAGATTGACAACATAAGAAATCTCAGGGTGACGCTCCATAACCTCTTGGATTCTGTCACTTCCGCAATTATGAGCTTCGGAAGTCATTTCCGCTTCCGCGCCAAACATAAGACAGGTTGATAGAATTTCATCATTATCAGTTGCAATAATAACCCTGTCTGCCAAGGCTGATTTGACTGCCTTTTCAAACACCCACTGTATAATAGGTTTTCCGTTAACCTCAATTAACGGTTTTCCCTTTAATCTGCTTGAACCGTAACGTGCCGGAATTATAATTGCTGTGCTGCCCGTCATTTTCCTCTCCTTACAATAAATGAAGTCCATTGACTCATATGATTTTCTTCCACTAATATTAAACCACATTTTTTGATAGCATCAAGAACCACTTGTTTTTTCTCATCTAATATACCACTCAAAACGAGTATTCCACCATCTTTCATAATATTTTTTAAATCCGGCATAATTTCAGCCAAAACATTATGCAAGATATTTGCAAGAACAAAATCAAATTTTTCACTAATTTTATCAGCCGTATTTAATTCAAATTTACATTCAACACCATTTTTATGAGCATTTTCTTTTGCAACATCAATAACTGTTTCATCATTATCGCAGCCGTAAACATACCTCGCACCGAATTTTTTAGCACATATAGCCAAAATTCCCGAGCCCATACCAATATCAGCAACCACATCTTGTTTTTTGAGATATTTTTCAATAGCCAACATGCATAATTGTGTTGTTGCATGAGTACCCGTACCAAAAGCACACCCCGGCTCTAATTTTATAATGACTTCGTCTTTAGCTTTTGGAGTATACTCAATCCAATCAGGCACAACCGTAATTTTATCGGAAACATGTGTCACATCCCATTTTTCTTTCCACTTTTGTGACCAATCCTGATTTTCTTTTTCTTCAAAAGAATACTCCCAAGACCCCAAATCCGCATCAGAAAATCCTCTTGATTTTAACAAATCTCTTTGATCAGATAAAACACTTTTAACATCAACTCTATCAGTCAGAAAAATCTTCAAAGTCCCTTCCGTAGTAGATACCATCTCAAGGTCTTTATATTCTTCCTCAGCAAGAATAACACCCTCACAAGGCAGATTTTCAAAACAAATTTCCGAAATAACATCTGCCATCTCCGGATTAATCTTTAAAAACAACTCATAATAAACCCCAAAGGACTTACCATCAGAACTTTTAACACAATCCATTACAGGAACCTCACTCAAGGAAAGCACCCATTTTTCTGAATTTTTCATAACGCTGGGATTTCAATTCAGCACCTGACATAGCATCCAATTCCTGTAATGCAGAAAGGATTGTCCTTTTCATCTCCTCAGCTGTAAATTCATAATTTGAGTGAGCACCGCCAATAGGCTCCTTAATTGCACCGTCAATAATATCGTGCTTCAACAAATCAGGGGCCGTAATCTTCAATGCTTCAGCAGCCTCGTTGTTTTTAGAGGCGTCACGCCAAAGAATAGAAGCACAACCTTCCGGTGAAATAACCGTATAATAAGCATGTTCAAGCAAATAAACTTTATTTGCAACAGCGAGCCCCAAAGCACCGCCCGAACAACCTTCACCAGATATAATAGCGATAACCGGAACTTCCAACTTTGCCATTTCGCGTAAATTAACCGCAATAGCCGAACCTTGACCCTTTTCTTCCGCACTTATACCCGGATAAGCTCCCGGAGTATCAATAATAGTTACAATAGGAATATTAAACTTGTTTGCATGTTTAAAAAGTCTTAAAGCCTTACGATAACCTTCGGGCTGCGGCATACCGAAATTATATTCAAGGTTTTCCTTGGTAGATTTACCCTTCATTGTGCCGATAATCATAACAGGACGTCCGTCAATTTTTGCAAGACCACCGATTATGGCTCTATCGTCCATGCCTTCTCTATCACCATGAAGCTCTACAAAATCCTGACATATCAAATTGACATAATCAAGAAAATTAGGTCTTTCAGGGTGTCTGGCAATTTGCATTTTTTGTGACGGCTTAAGATTAGAATACAACTCTTTTCTGTAATCATCCGCCTGTTGTTCAAAAGTTTCAATTTCCTTATCTAAATCCATGCCGGACTCCAAACTTATTTTTTTTAGTTCCTCTATCTTTTCCTGAATTTCCATTATAGGCTTTTCAAAATCCAAAATCGTAGCCATTTTTACCTCAACTAATCAACATTTGCACAATGCATTGACAAAATATTTGCCAACGTTTTTCTCAAATCCTTACGTGCAGAGACAACATCCACCTGACCATATTTCAACAAATATTCCGCAGTTTGGAAATCTGAAGGAAGTTTCTGTCTGATAGTCTGTTCAATAACACGTCTGCCTGCAAAACCGATTCTTGCACCTTGTTCTGCAACAATGATATCACCAAGTGTACCAAAACTTGCCGTAACACCACCAAAAGTAGGTTCTGTCAACAAGTTAATATATAAAAGCCCGGCGTCATCAAGTTTTGCACAAGCACAAGAAGTTTTTGCCATCTGCATCAAACTCAAAGCGCTCTCCTGCATTCTTGCACCACCTGAAGAAGTAATCGCAAGAACAGGTAACTTTAGCTCAATTGCTTTTTCAATAATTCTTGTAACCTTTTCACCAACAACACTGCCCATTGAACCGCCCATAAAATCAAAATCCATGATCGCAGTTGCAACTTTATTGCCTTCGATAGAACCCAAACCTGTTATGACAGCCTCATCCAAGCCCGTCTTTTCGTGTGCACGTTTAAGCCTGTCTTTATATGGTTCCGTATCGACAAAATCCAACGGATCAGTCGGCTTAACTTCAGAAAACAACTCTTCAAAAGACCCTTCGTCAAACAACTGGCTGATACGTGTTCTGGCATTTATCCTAAAGTGATAATCACAAACAGGACAAACAAACATATTTTCTTCGATATCAGATTTTAACAATTGCGCATCGCAATGAACGCATTTAGTCCACAAATCCGGATTTTCAACGACCTGAGCCGCTTTAGCTTCCAAAGCACGACGCTGGATTTGTGCCTCCTTACGTTTTTCAAACCAATCTTGTACTGTCATAATATTAAAATTTCCTTATATCCCTAAATACAAAATTCTAAAAACATTATACACAAAAAATAAAACTTATCAACACAGTAGCAAATTTTAACATTCACAGTGTTTAAAAATACTATGAAAGTTAATTTTGTACCCACACTGCATTTTTACGGATTAAACATAAAAAACAATAGCGGAGTAAAAATTCCGGACGATTTCATATGCCGCTCAAGCGATTCTGAATACACGATGCATAACATCAGTTTAGTTGAAAAAGAAAAAGATAACCCTAATAACTATAAAATATTTTTAACAAACGATAATATAGGCATAACTGCAAAGGAGGATTTTTCGATATATCCCGAAAAAAATCACCTTTTTATCGACAAAATGGATTCAGAGATGGAAGGCTATGGACTTGGGACTTGTATGCACCTGACAAATATTGTAGAAATGTTGGAAAACAACATTGATAAAATAACATTAAACTCCGCGCCCAGTGCAATACCATTCCACACAAAATTCGGATTTTACCCCACAGGTGAATGGGATCACGAGTTATTTATGAACCTTAATAGAATAAGATATGACAAAACCCCCGAGCTGCAAGAATATTCCGAACAAGCCAAGCTACTGCTGAACAGTAGTTATTCGGAAGATGTTAAAAAACTTCTTGGCAATAAGATTCTTAACGGTTACACCATAGCTGCATCCAAAATTTTGTCAAAAGCAGAACAACAAGGACTATTTATCCATTCGGTTCATATGGAACTATCAAAGAAAAAGGTTCTTGAAAACAAAGATTACTATAACGAACTATTCAAAAAATACTACATAGACTATCAAATAGATTAAACATCTTTTGGCCTTGAAAGGAACTTTTTAGTATCTTCAGGGATGTGAACGTTTTGTATAGCCAAATGGTATTTTCGCAAATTAGCGATAGATTCTTGTTCTTCCAACAAATCCCGCTTAACTTTTTTTACGGGGGTAACTGATTGTTGTTCTACAGCGCTACCGGCATGTTTTGCCATAATTTTTGCGACCAATTCATCTATATCAGAGCCGCTTACACAATATTTTGAAGCAATATCGTTTGCCGTTGCCCCTTGTGGGAAGGTATAGAGCCAATTGAGAGTTAAAACATCATTATATGAAATATTTAAAATACCTTTTTGATGAGGAGTATACATGATATCTTTAGGGAAAGGACTATGTCCAAGCCCGATAGCATGCCCTATTTCATGCAAAATTGTGTGATAAACTTCACCATCATCCATATAATCTCTGTGGATTAAGCCGTCAGTCAGACCTATATTAACCTCAGCACTGTAGAGCCTGTTTG
>CALVAZ010000021.1 GCA_944325675.1 Candidatus Gastranaerophilales bacterium | reverse complement strand
TTACCATATTGCATACATTGGTAAGTGCAGATTCAATATCAATGTTATAACTCATAAACGGCATATCCGTAACAACCATCGCACGACTAACACCTCTTGCAACAGCTTTTGTAAAAATAGACATTTCTTCAACACCTATTTTATGGGTCGTGTCATAGCCAAGTGCAACCATCGCAAGACTGTCACCTATTAAAATTATATCAATACCTGCTTCATCAAGATATTTTGCCGTTGAATAATCGTAAGCAGTTAAAACTGAAAATTTTTCGCCGTTATCTTTGATTTTTTGAATTGTATTTACAGATACTTTTTTAATCATTATGCATTACATTCCTGTTTTTCTTCTTCGCAATCTATTGAAAAACAATTATAACCTTCACGTTGAACCTTTTTATACCAATATAGTATAGCACGTGCAACACGGTGAGAACTGTGCCTTACCAAGCCTTCCTTACTGTCTTCAATCAACTTTTTAGGACACAAAGTAATCCCGAGCTTTTTGAGATTCGGTTTATCTATTCTCACAGGATAAGAACCCGCCTGTTGATATTTGTCAGCCAAATTTTGAGGCAAACAATCATTTACAAGCACCGCATCAATAATTTTTCTGCTGTTTGCGTGCTGCATTAATGCTTTAACGTGATCTGACACAGCATAACCGTCAGTTTCACCCGGCTGTGTCATAATATTACATACATAGATTTTTTTAGCCTTTGATTTTGCTATTTCTTGCGCGATCTCTTCAACTAATAAATTCGGTATAACACTTGTATAAAGACTTCCAGGGCCTAATATTATTAGCTCAGCATCCTTAATTGCGGTGATGACATCTTCCAATGCCTTGCAATTTTTCGGATCCGTATAAAGACGCTTTATTCTTCCATGAGCTTCAGGAATATTAGATTCGCCCCTTATAATTCTACCATCCTCCATTTCAGCAACCAACTTCATATCATCTAAAGTTGACGGTAAAACCCTGCCTCTTATAGACAAAACATTTGATGATTCTTTAACCGCACGAACCATATCACCCGTAATAGAACAAAGAGCGGTTAGAAATAAATTACCAAAACTATGACCTTCAAGTCCTTCACCTGTTTTAAACCTATATTGAAAAAGTTTTGTAACCAAATCTTCATCATCAGCTAATGCCGCAATACAGTTTCTTATATCACCCGGAGGCAAAATACCCATTTCTTCACGAAGTCTGCCGGAACTTCCGCCGTCATCACCAACCGTTACAATGGCGGTAATATTGTTTGTTATGTGCTTTATACCCTTTAACAACATTGACAAACCTGTACCGCCCCCTACCGCAACAATTTTAGGCCCGCGATTCAACTTTCTTCTCCTATACAAATTCTCAAGCAAAGAATTGTCACCCTTTTCATCACCAATGTCAAGTATAGATAGGTTTGTCTTTTGCCAGCCTTTAAAAAATATTGCCGCACCAAACATACAGATAGCGAAAGCTAACCATTCCGTTGAAACGGTATTGGCAATCCGTCTTATAAATTCCATTGTATAAAATATTGGTTTTATATCTATTAAAATTAATATACCCAGCGTGATTAAAATTGCGCCGAAAAGGATTAGCGCAAACCATCTTTTAACTTGTAATCCGGGGATTAACCACCCTGCATCTTTGGGGATTCTTACGTTAGCTTTAAATCTTTTCATCATTATCCTTCTTTATTCTACCCAACCTGAAGCACAAGCATTTTTGTAATTAACAGGAACGGGAGTAATTATTTCTCTTGCCTGCGTTATTAATTCCAGCGAATTTTGAATTCTGTTTGTAAAGTGAATTGTGTCTGCTTGGACAATAGTTTTTCCGCATTCATTATTCATAACTTGAGAATTATTTAACAATTCTCTTAGTCTGCTTATTGAAATATTTGTGTTTTCAATATCTTTTGCAGAAAAATCAACCGTACCATCAATATTATACGATTTTTCCAAACTAATTTCATGCGCAACCGGAATATTTACATACTCTCCGACTTTTGCCGTAACATCGCCTGCCGCACCGTAATATACAAGCCACTCTGAACATTTTTTTATTGCATTAGCAACAGCTGAAGCAAATCCAAAATTTTCTGCTGCCATTTTATACATTGCCCCGTGCGGCCTTACATGTTCAATTTCTAATTTGTAGGCTTTCGCAAATGACATCAAAGCGCCGACTTGATACATTACCAAAGCCTCAACTTCATCCTCTGAAAGATCCATCGGCCTATATCCAAAACCTTGTATATCATCAAAACCTATATGAGCCCCCACAACAACATTTTTTTCTTTAGCTTTTAAAAGTGCTTCCTTAATACTCATAGGATCTCCTGCGTGAAATCCGCAAGAGATATTGACAGAACTAACGTAATCCAAAAGCTGGTATTCCGAACTGTTTTTATAAACCCCGAAGCTCTGTGCTAAATCACAATTAAAATCTATATTTTTAATTTGTTTTCTTTCCAAAGTTTCTTGCATAATCATTTCCTCTTATGAAACAATTATACAACATAAACAGACCAAAATCATATCTTTATAAAATATTAATTTACAAATAAAAAGACACATTTGTCGATGTGCCTTTTTATTATTAGATAATTAGTAATTCATTTGCCAACTTGACTCAATAATTCTTGCAGTGCAACCATAACCGGTTGAACGTGAAGGAAATGGCCTGCCATCCCAACCGCATAGATTTTCATTTGTTTTCCAGTGAAGATTTCTGTTGTATATTCCACCCTGTGAAGATGCATAATCATAACCATAATACGGGCAAAATTTACCCTGTTGACTCAACCTGAACAAATGTATATCCCTCCCAATGGTATTGGGACCTTTGTTACCATTAACATCCACAGTGATAGAATTCCAAAGCGAAGCAGAGGTTCTTGGCATGATTTTTATAAGCATTCCATCTGCCGAAACAAAAGCAAATTCTGATGATGTAAAAGCTTTTTCTTGATACGTCCCATCAACTTGGTAAATATCTTCTTCACAATAGTTGTCCGTGCAAAGTTTAGCTGATCTAAAATATTTATTCACAAAATCAGACATATTACTAACCCAATCCGAGTCGCTTATGTTCCCTACAAATCCCATACATTCAGTATTGGAACAATTCATATCGTTCTTTGCCACAGTAATTACCTGCGTAAACTCAGCATAGAATTTCTTCAAGCCAGTGATATAAGTCTGTTTTTTATAATTATTAACCAAAGTAGGGATTGTAAGCGCAGCAACAATCCCGATTATACCTAACGTTATTAGAACCTCAGCTAAAGTGAATCCTTTTCCTAAACTATAATTCAGCCTTCTTAAATTATAGCTTTTAGCAGCTGTGATGCCAGGATGGTTGATATTTCTACCTAGAGGAGATGCCCCCCCCCGTTCTTTTTCTTAGTTTTCATGTGGATACCTCCTTTTGTGATCAATATAACATATTTTTTAAATCTTGGCAACAAAAAAGCACCCTACGAAATGAGTGCCTTTTTGATTTGGCATTAACGTTACATACGTTATTTTGCTAATTTGTTTACAGCAAGTGTTAATCTTGATTTTTTTCTGGCTGCAGTATTTTTGTGCAAAATACCTTTTGAAACAGCCTTGTCACATAATTGATAAGCTCTTGACATAGCTTTATTCAAAGCTTCTTTGTCATCACCTTTTGCAAGTTCTAACACTTTTTTAACCGCTGTCTTGATAGAAGTTTTGAAAGCTACGTTTCTGACTCTATTTTTTTCAGCGATTAATACTCTTTTTTTAGCAGATTTAATATTTGCCATTTTGTTTTACCTTTCCTATTGCGGCACTTAATGACGGTGCCATACTCGAGGATGTGAGTATCTTATATTTTAAACAAAAAAACTTTATTTGCAAGTGTTAAAAAAACAATATATTAATATTTGTAAAATTATTCAAAGGAATTAATTCTTTAGGGTTATATTTTATAATCATTTGTGCTATATATATAATATATAAAATTGGGTTATAGTAAATAATAACTCAGAGAAACGGAGGCATAAATGTCAGTAGGACAATTTGTATTTATGTTACACAGCCATCTTCCTTACTACAGAAAAGCGGGTATGTGGCCTTTCGGGGAAGAGAATTTATATGAATGTATGGCTGAAACATACGTCCCACTTTTGAATGCAATTTCAGAATTGTATGACGAAGGTATAAAAGCTAAATTAACAGTAGGTATAACACCTATACTTGCTGAACAATTAAATGACGAACATTTAAAACACGGTTTTGTTAAGTACCTTGATTCAAGAATCGAAAAAGTTGCAAAGGATTTGGAAAGGTATCCCGATCCTAACGTGGCTCATTCTCAACACTTAAAATACTTGGCAAAATACTATTTTGACTGGTTTAATCACATCAAAGATTCTTTCGTAAATAAATACGGAATGAATTTGATTGAAGCCTTCAAAAAATATCAAGATTTAGGTTGCATTGAAATTACAACTTCAGGTGCGACACACGGTTTTTCACCACTATTAGCAACTGATAACAACCTTAATGCCCAATTTAAAGTTGGTTCAGACACCACAAAAAGACTTTTTGGCAAAAAGGCAAAAGGTTGCTGGCTACCTGAATGTGCTTACAGACAAGGTTATGAATATGTCGGCAAAGATGGTCAAAAACACTGGCGTCCTGCTATTGAAGTTACTCTACAAAATAATGACATAGAATACTTCTTTACTGAATCTCACGTAATTGAAGGCGGAAACTCTATAGGCAACAGACGTGTAATAGGGGTTTATGGTAACATTGAATATATTCCATTACCTGAACGTGCCGCAACAGGATACGACACATATTCTGCATATTGGCTTCCTGACGCTCAAGTTGCTGTTATGGGGAGAAATGACAGAGCTGGTTATCAGGTTTGGTCAGCTGCTGACGGATATCCCGGTGACGGCTGCTTCCGTGAATTTCACAGAAAAGACGACAAATCCGGTATGCACTATTGGAGAATAACTTCACCTACAACCGATTTGGGTGATAAAATGCTTTATGATCCGGTTTTGGCATTAAATAAAGTTAATGAAAATTCAGATCACTACACAACATTAATTTATCACTTGTTAAACGACTATAAAATGGCACACAATGGTAAAGAAGGTTTGGTAATGGTATCCTTTGATACCGAATTATTCGGACACTGGTGGTTTGAAGGCGTTGAATTCATCAAACAAGTTATCAAGAAATTCAACCAATATTTACCGGAGGTTGAAAGAATGACAGCAGGTGAATATATCCACGCACATCCTCCGACAGAAGCAATACAAATTCCTGAAAGTTCTTGGGGACAAGGCGGACACTTCTACGTTTGGAATAACCACTTAACTGAATGGATGTGGCCTATTATTCACTCTTGTGAAAAACGTGCAACTTCTATCGCTGAAAAATACGAAGAAATTCCACAGGATAAACTTTTGCACAGAGCTTTGAATCAAATGGCAAGAGAAAACCTTTTATTACAAAGTTCAGATTGGCCATTCTTGATTACAACATGGCAAGCGAAAGACTATGCTACTGACAGATTCAGAGAACATGTTGACAGATTTGAAAAAATCTGCGATATGATTGAAAGCGGTAACATTAACGAGGATGAGTTAAGAGAAATTGAAAGCATTGACAATTGTTTCTCTGAAATAGATTACCGAGTATATTTGCCTATTGAAGAAGGTGTTATACCTCAACAATCTAAAAAACTCGCGCCATTGTATAATTAGAGCTTTCTACAAATATAATAAAAAAAGCAGGTTATAAAACCTGCTTTTTTATACATTCGCCATGAAACCTTTTTTCTGTATAAAATGAGGAAAAGTTTCACGAATATATTGAATCACTTTATCTGAAATATTTGGATTAGGCCATAAATAAAAAAACAGCTTTTCATATTTATCTTCAAGTCCCATACACCTTGAGAATTCAGAATTATATCTCACAATGGCATTATTTGCAAAATCGGCAAACCTAAGCCAAGGATCAATTACAATAATATTTTTCAAATCTGCATTGTTTCCAACAATACAAGAGGCTTTTTTAGGAACATTTACTAACAACACCATATGATCCAAATTTTTTAACTTTTTAGTCATAACTGCAGCGTTAACAGCTTCTACATTGTTTGCCTTTAAAAGTAATTGAGCGAGTTTTGTATAATCACCGCAATTTATATTTTTATACTTTTTCATATTTTCAATAAAACATCTAAAGAAATCTAACGCGTCATCAGTTTTGCGTAATTTTGAAGCTTCATCACGGATATATCTATTTTGTAACAACTTGGCTTTACAATATTTTATAAAAGTATCATTAGCATCAGCGCACTTGAACGTTTGAATACGAGAACTTGAAACACTCGGAAATTCTTCTGCAATTATCCTGCAAACTCTATCTGCATCACGAACAATTTTACGTGCTGCATTTTTGGATAAAACATTTGAAACACTACCTACATTCATAATATTAATAAAACTTTTTAAGCAGAAAAATTGCTCAAGCTATTGCAAAAAAAAATTCAGCATTTTATAATTAAAAATGTCGAAAGGCACTGAAAAAAGAATATGGGAGCGTAGCTCAGTTGGTTAGAGCGCATGCCTGTCACGCATGAGGTCGCGAGTTCGAGCCTCGTCGTTCCCGCCATTTAACGAAAAAATAAAGTCCGCTTGTCGGGCTTATTTTTTTGTTCATTTGTTGTGAATAAAGAGGCGAGAACTCGCCGCAGGTTGTCTTAAACCTGCCTGAGTTCGAACGAGGAGCGAGCAGAGGCTGGAGGGCTTTTGACAAGTGATGAAATCACGAAGTCAAAACACGGAATTGCCGTTTAACGCGAGCGACTCAAGACAAGCCTCGTCGTTCCCGCCATTTAACAAAAAAATAAAGTCCGCTTGTCGGGCTTATTTTTTGTTCATTTGTTGTGGAATAAAGAGGCGAGAACTCCAAATGCGAAGCATTTTATATAAACATGATAATCACATTTGAAAAATTTCAAAACAATATTACTTACAGTTCCATCTGTTTTCGTAGGCTTCCACTGCTTTTGCGGCTTCTTCTTCTGAATATTCGTATGATGAAAGACTGATTAAAATTCTACCCTCGGATTCTTCGTACAACTTATTCTTAATTTTATACGGGTAAGTTTCGTTCCCCGTCATGTTACCTTCATGTATTTCTCTTATAACATCTTCAATATATTCTTGCATATATTGTGTGATTTTCGGATACCTTTTTATATAATCGGGCAGAGGCATGTTTTCTCTGTAACGATTTCCGCTTGCTGATGTTAGAAGAAAGTTTCCTATACAATTTTTCCCGCCGTTTGAAGCCGGTGTTACATGTTCAATCGAACCGGTTGAGGCTATAAATAATCTTCGAGCGATTTCCGTTTGATTGCGTTTTGAATACTTAACGACAAATGCATTTCTGCTGCTTTCTGAAGTAGGCAGGAAAAGTGCCTTGTTTTTGATATCTCTAAAAATCTCTTTTTCATTTTCTTTTGGTATTACTTCTTCAAGCGAACTTAAAAATATTTTTCGTTTAAAAGTATCTTGTTCACTATTACTAAGAATTATTTGGCGACATTTGGTTGTTTTTGCTCTTATATTCAAAGCCGTTTGAGCAGATAACTTCCTTGTAAGCATATCTACATCATCCAAAACCTCCATCTCCTCAAGCTTCAGACGGGTTAAGCAATTTGTCCTAATCATCATAAGGCAATTTTGCAGGTTATCTTCAGGGTTTAGCCGAACGAAATCACCAAAAATCGCGTAAATAGCTTTCTCGACAGGAAGCATATTGTTTCTGTAACCATATAGCAACTTAACGCAATCTTCCGCAGTAATACATTCCGATAAACCTTTTTCGAATTTTTTAATTGTACTACTCGGAATTATTTTAATGCCGCGATATGGACAGGTTATATCTTTCAGTCGCCTTAAAGGTTTACCGGCAGAAGTTTTTCCTTCATACGGAATGTCATAATAATATTTTAAGTAATTTTGGGGCGTTATCCTCTTTATTCTGTCTGACGGCATAAATCACCTTCCCATTAGGAGCTATTCTATACAACCATGATAACAAATTTAACATAGGTTCGCAAGACCGAAAACAAATTAAACTTTTTCACTAATCGGTCAAATCTTTATAAACTTCGTAAGCTCTTATAAGTTTAGAATTGTTTTGGATTTGATAAATTCTAACCAAAGCCCACTGTGAATGCGAATTGCATTCCTCCGCATTTATGTAACCCGCATTTAAAGAATTACGCAAGCTCTTATCAATAGTTGAATATAATTTTCTTAAAGTATTATTATCCATTCTGTGGATAGGACGAGAAAAATAATCAGCCAAACCGCCTGAATTGTCTTCGAGAGTTTTATATAATTTTGTCAGCATCGTCTTTACATCAGAAAGTTCATATTCCAAAAATCTTACTACTTGGTCTTTAGTTCCATGCCTGTATACGTAAGTTTTAACTTTTTCAATATTATCTTTATCTTGAGTATTATGGATTTCAAAATTGGTTTCTATTATTGAATTAATATATTTTTTTACATCTTTTTCGGGAATTTCCAAGGCTTCAGCCAAAAGAATTGTGTCACCTTTTTTAGTAAAGGAATTTTTTAAAGGTCTTAACCTTACTAACGGGCGACTTCTCATCATCTGTAAAAACTCCGATTTAGATATTTCTGTTTTTGTAAGATTTTTTATTTCGGCCGAATTTTTTCTTATAAATTCAGCTTTTTGATTATCCGTTAACTTGGTTGAAGAAAGTACCCTCTGTAAGGTTATATTGTCAATACTATCTATTGCCGTTATCTTATCCATATTACTCCTATAAATATTACACAAAATATTTGTAATTAAATTAACTTGAAAGAAAGTATCTGTCAATAAAAGACTACAACCACATGATAAATTTTTAATATACTAGATCGCAATTTCATCTAAATCAGATACTTTTACTTCATCAAAAATCTTATTAAATAATGAGAGCGGATTATTTTCATAACTTTTTTTCAATCCGTCTGTAATGGCAGAATTTCCAATAATCCATTCATCTGTTTTGGATGAATAAGCAACATTATTCTCAAAAACTCCACCTTTAAATTGAGAAAAAGGGATGTCATATTTTTTCATAAATTCGACGAATTTATCAAACAGTTTTGTACTATTAGGACTATTTATATTATCCGGTTTAGAGCCCAATATAAATCCTTGTAAATATTTATTTGCAATATTTACCTTTTTTAGTATAAAATCCTCTATTTTGGTAAAATTTCGATTTGAAGGATTTGTAGGACAAATATGAGTTAATAAAACTTTTTCTCCGTCAGTTAAACCGCAAACCGTGCAGTCTAAAATATCCGAAGTATAGGCACTATCAGCCAAAACACTTTCTTTTATAGTCCAAGGTTCATTAACAAATTTTTTTCGACCAATATTAGTTGCCGTATCATAAAATTCATTCAACGGTACAAGTTTTATTCTGGATGTAAAGGAAATTTTATTGTCCATATACGCAGTAAAACATATCAATATAAAAAATTGCTCTAAAAATAAAAGCGGCATATAGCCGCTTTCTATCCCATTATTCCTAAATCCTTATCCTATATTTCTTCCATACGATTTTTACGCGATAAAATTTGTTCCAAATCTGTTTGCACCGTGAAAAAATGATTGTTTCATCAACTCGGTCAAAGATTTTCTTATAACTAGTTTATCATTAAGTTTTACACCCTTAATAGCATCGGATGTTGTCTTATATGTATCAGAAACTGCATTAGAAAATAACAGCATAGTTGCCATAACTTTACCTCTCTCTTATAAAATCACTTTATTTATCTCTCGTACTTATATAAAAAATTCCATTAAAAATTTATTGACTTTTTATATTCACTTTATATAAAAACTGTTACATAACTTTACA
>CALVAZ010000020.1 GCA_944325675.1 Candidatus Gastranaerophilales bacterium | reverse complement strand
GTAAATAATGGAAATAGTTTTTGCAACAGGCAATCTGCATAAATTACAGGAAATAAACGAGATATCAAAAGGCAGTGGTATAGAATTTGTACTGCCTGATGAAGGATTTAACCCTGTTGAAAACGGTCAAACATTTGAAGAAAATTCTTATATAAAAGCAAAAGAAGCCAATAGAGTTTCAGGCAAGATGTCTTTGGCAGATGATTCAGGCCTGTGTGTTGAAGCTTTAAACGGTGCTCCTGGTTTGTATTCTGCACGTTATGCAGGTACTCAGCAGGAAAAAATTGACAAAATACTGAAAGAATTGGCTCCTTTCAAGAACAGAAAAGCAAAATTTGTTTGTGTAATGACGCTTTTAGGTGAGGATGGGAGTGTTCTACACGTATCAAGGGGAGAATGTTACGGCGAGATATCAAAATCACAGTCCGGACAAAATGGCTTTGGGTTTGATCCTGTTTTTGTTGTTGATGATACCGGAAAGACTATGGCTGAAATGTCTGAGGAAGAAAAAAATAACATTTCTCACAGGAGCAGAGCTTTGTCGGATATGCTTACTTTTATTAATAGTTCGGTTGTGTAATATTGCATAATTTTTCTTGCAAAACAAATTGTTTTTTGATAAAATCAATGTTGCAAAAACAACATAAATTCTATCAGGGGAGAGCAAATGAAAAAAAATATATTCATACTATTAGTAGTAGTTTTAGCTGCGATTGTATTGAGATATATGTCGGGTATTATAGGTCAATACATTTCTAATAAAGCACTAAAAAGTAAGCCTGCACCGAGTGTTCAGGTTGAGCCGATAGGTTCGGCAGAAATAATAAGGAGTTTTCAGGCTCCCGGTCGTGTTACTTCAAAATATCAGGTTAATGTTTTGGCACGTATTTCAGGCTATCTCCAAAAAAGTTACTTTAAAGAAGGCGATTACGTCAAAGAAGGCCAAGTATTGTTCCAAATCGAACCAACCGAATACATAAATACCTCAAATGTCGCTAAAGCGAATGTAGCTAATACAAAAGCACAGCTTGAATATGCTGAAAAGCAGCTGGCTCGTGCAAGTGAGCTTGTCAAAAAAGATTACATCGCAAGGGCTCAATATGACCAGATACTGTCACAAAGAGATGCTTTAAGAGCACAACTTGCTTCTGCTCAAGCCTCATACCAAGACAGTATGAGAAATTATGGGTACACTATGGTAAAATCTCCTGTAAACGGCAGGGTTGGTATTATAAACGTTACCGTAGGAAACTATGTTTCTCCATCTTCTGCTCCGCTTACAACAATTAATAGTAATGATCCTATTTATGTTACTTTCCCGTTGGACTCTAATGACTTTGATGCGTTGGCAAAAGCTGATATGCAAAATTACAAAAACAGAAAAGTTGAATTGTATTTTAATAACGGTGAAAAATATGAATTAGACGGTGTTCAAGACTTTTTAGATAACAAAATTGACCAATCAACAGGCACGGTAACTCTTCGTGCCACATTCAAAAACCCTGATAACAGGCTTTTACACGGCGAATTCGTAACCATAAAATTATATTCAAATAATAAAGTAAAGGTTCCTGTTGTTCACCAAGCAGCAGTTCAAGAAAATCAAGCGGGCAAGTATGTATATAAGCTTGATGAAAATGATTTACCTCAGTTAACATATATCAAGGTTGGTGAGCAAACAGGCGATTATTGGGTAGTTACTGAAGGTTTGACTTATGGTGACAGAATAATAACGGATGGCTTGCAAAAAGTTACTCCTGGACATCCTGTTACCATAGTAAGTCCCGAAGAGATGGCCAAAATCAAACAAAAAGAACCGGAAACTGTTACAAAAGATAAAAAATAATAAGGATATAAAATGGCAGATAATAATTCAGGAAATATTTTCATAAAACGTCCAAAGTTGGCAATAGTAATCTCTTTGGCGATTATTTTGGCAGGTATGTTGATGATAAATGCCTTGCCATTGGAAGAATATCCTTCAATTACACCGCCGCAGGTAGTTGTAACGGCAACATATGCAGGTGCCAGTTCTGATGTTGTGGAATCAACTATTGCCGCACCTGTCGAAGCACAGTTGAACGGTGTTGAAAACATGATTTACATGTCATCAACTTCTCAAAACGGTTCATATCAATTAACTTTATACTTTGATATTGGTTCTGATCCTGATATGGCGGTTGTAAATGTGCAGAACCAGCTGCAGTTGGTAACTCCTCGTCTGCCTGAGGAGGTTAGAAGGTATGGTCTTACGGTTAAAAAATCAACAGGCGGTCCCGGTATTTTGATGATATCCGTAAGCTCTCCTACCGGTACTTATGATAACTTATATATTGCAAACTATGCATCTATATATATCAAAGATGAATTAGCCCGTATCAAGGGTGTTGGTAAAGTTCAGGTATTCGGTTCAACCGAATATTCTATGAGAATATGGTTGGATGCTAATAAAATGGCCAGTTTGGGAGTTTCTACGAGCGAGGTTGCCGCGGCAGTTCAGGCTCAAAACACGCAATCTCCTGCCGGCGACTTAGGTGTAGAGCCTATGAAAGATCCGCAGATGATAAAGCTTACTATGCGTACGAGAGGACGTCTGGAGGATCCAAAGGAATTTGAGGATATTGTAGTCCGTTCTAAAGCTGACGGTTCACAAATTAAGTTAAAGGATATCGCAAGAGTTGAATTAGGTGCAGAAAGTTATTCTTATTTTTCAAGAATAGGCGGCAAAAATGCGGCAATCATTTCCATTAGTCAATTACCCGAAGCTAATGCTATTGACTTGTCAAACAAAATTCAAAAGAAAATGCAGGAATTGAGCAAAGGGTTTCCGCAAGGTATTGAATATAAGGTACAACACGATGAAACAGAATTCGTTCGTGAATCAATTAAAGAGGTTATAAACGCTATAGGTTTAGCGATTATACTTGTAGGTCTTGTCACTTATATGTTTTTAGGCAGCGCAAGAGCTGCATTTATTCCGTTCTGTGCAATTCCGGTTTCCTTGATAGGTGTATTTATATTCATGCATCTTTTGGGATTTTCTATAAATTTGTTGATTTTATTCGGACTTGTACTTGCCGTCGGGTTGGTAGTTGATGATGCTATTGTTGTACTGGAAAATACGCAGCGTCATATTCAGGAAGGAAAAGATAAAAAGACCGCGACTGAAATAACAATGAAAGAGGTATTTGGTGCGGTACTTGCAACTTCTTTGGTATTGATGGCAGTATTTGTTCCGGTATCTTTTATGGCAGGTATTACCGGACAAATGTTCAGGCAATTTGCTTTATGTATTGCATCTTCAATAGGTTTGTCTACGTTGGTAGCATTGACGTTATCTCCGGCTTTATGCTCAATGATTTTAAAATCCGGTGATGAAAAGGCCGATTTTGCATTTATTCAAAAATTTGACGATTGGTTTAATGGTGTCCGTGACAAATATTTAGAGGGTGCAAATGTATTTATAAATTCTGCAAAGCTAACACTTTCGGTACTTTTCGGAATTGTCGTGTTTGTTTTGTTCATGTTTCAACTTATCCCGACAGGGTTCTTACCTTCAGAGGACAGAGGTGCAATATTTACTCAAATACAATTACCTGACGGATCTTCTGCCTCCAGAACCAGTATGGTTGCAACTGAGATAGAAAACAGAATTTTAGCTATTAAAGGTGTTGAGACAACCATTACGATGGTTGGTTACAACGGTGAAAATACTGCGCTTATTGTTGCTCAGCTTGAGCCTTGGTCAAAGCGTAAATCTAAGGCAGAGTCTGCTGACAGCATATTAAGCACTATGAGAAATGATTTTTCCAATTATCCTTCAGCAACAATTGCATCATTTATGCCTCCTGCAATTACAGGTTTGGGTATGTTTGGTGGTTTTGAATATCAGCTTTTAGATAAAGGTAACAGAAGTGCTCAGGAATTATATGATGAGGCCGTTAAATTATTGGCTGAAGCTAATAAAAATCCAAACTTTTCAATGGTTTACACTTCGTTTACTTCTAATATGCCTCAATTGATGCTTAACATTGATGTTGCCAAGGCCATGGCGCAGGGTGTTGAAATTTCAGAAATTTACAATGCACTTGCTGCGTATTTTGGTAAATCTTACATAAATGACTTTAATAAATACGGTCGTGTATATCGTGTTTATATGCAAGCGGATTCTGATTTCAGAGCTAGACCGAGTGATATTGATAAAATCTTTGTGAAAAACAATTACGGACAAATGGTACCTATAACTGCAGTATTAAAAATAGATAATATTGTTGGTCCGTATAGCAGAACAAGGTTCAACCTGTATCCGGCAATTACAATCAATGGTTCTGCACGTGAGGGAGTTTCTTCCGGTCAGGCCATGAAGATAATGGAAGATATATCCGCAGAGGTTCTTCCAAAAGATATGGGATATTCTTGGTCCGGAAGTTCTTTGCAAGAACAGGAATCATCCGGACAAATCGGTCCTATTTTGGCTATGTCCATTGTTTTTGTATATTTATTCCTCGTAGGATTATATGAAAGCTGGATGCTGCCAATTGCTGTATTGTTAGTATCTCCTGTTGCATTGGTAGGAGCGCTGTTTTTCCAATATGTTGCAGGATATTCTCTGGATCTGTATTCTCAAATAGGTTTGGTAATGTTATTGGGCTTAAGTACAAAACAGGCAATTTTGATTATTGAATTTGCAAAAGATGCTCATGAGGCCGGTGCAGGAATAAAAGAAGCTGCTCTTCAGGCGGCAAAATTGAGATTTAGAGCTGTTATGATGACAAATATTGCATTCATTTTGGGCTTATTGCCGCTGGTATTTGCTGAAGGTGCAGGCGCCGCAAGCCGTCATTCTGTCGGTATGACTGTATTTGGAGGTATGATAGCCGTTGCATTTATAGGAACATTCTTGGTTCCTGCATTTTACGTTATGATAGAAGAAATGAAGGTTAATATAGCTAGAAAAATTAATAAAAAGGATAAATAATGCTGAAGAAGTTTTTACTTTTCAATATAATATTAGGTTTGCTTGCTTGTCCGGTTTTTGCATTGGATAAGATAGGCAATGAGGTCGAGGATAAAGAATATCCGACATCTGATAATGTTTTGCCTAAAGATAGTAGCGGTTCTGATTATATTATTTCCGGTTCGGTGGAAAAAAATATTGATTTGACCCTTGAAAATTGTATTGAACTTGCATTAGGGAACAATCCTCAAATTAATGCGGCGTTTCAGGATATTTTAGCTTCGGATGCAAGAATCAAGCAGGTCTGGTCAAATTATTTCCCACAATTGAGTTGGCAAACCGGTTATACAAGAATCAGACAGCTTCAATTGTCAGATGCTTTGGGCCAAAATCTTACATTCAATTATTTTATTCTGGGACAAGTTACTTTGCAGCAAATGTTGTATGACTTTGGTGTTACACAAAACCAAGCTACAATCAAACGTTTGGATTATGAAGGTTATAAAACCACCCTTACAGCGGTTATTAATGATGTAATTTACCAAACAAAGGATGCATATTTTGCTTTGCTTTTTGCTTATGAAAATAGAAGAGTAGCTCAAGACACTGTAGATAAGTTTCAATTGTTCTACGATCAGGCAAAGGCATTTTATGAAATTGGTATGAACCCGAAAGTTGATGTTACTATTGCAGAATCAAATTTGAGCAGTGCTAAATTAAAACTGATTCAGGCTGATAATGGAGTCAATTTAGCTATTGCAAAATTGAATAATGTTATGGGTGTTCCTTTTATTGACAAATACAATGTTATGGATAAATTACAGTACCAGCCTCTGAATTTGACCTTTAATGCCGCGGTTGATATTGCAAGAGAAGCAAGACCGGAGCTGAGGCTTGCAGAAATTAAGGTTGAAACGGCAAATCAAACGCTGAAACTGGTTAAAAAATCTTTCTATCCGACTCTTTCTGTAGAGGGGCAACTACAAATAGGTGGTAAAAACTGGACATCCAACCACGGTTACAACTTGGGTGGTTACTTGAATTTTCCTACCGTAAACGGTATGTTGATAAGAAATGAAATTAAAGAAGCACGTTACTTATATGATAAAGAACTTGCTAACGCGCAAAATACTCAAAATCAAATATATCTTGAAATCCAGAATGCGTTTTTGACATTGGAAGAAAAGAAAAACCAAATGCCGGTTGCATTATTACAAGTAAAACAGGCTAAAGAAAATTATGAACTTTCATACGGCAGATATAGGGTAGGTGAAGCAAGTCCGACGGAACTAAAAGATTCACAGATAATGTATGAAAATGCACAATTGACATATTATCAGGCACTTTATGAATACAATTCCGCAAAAGCCGGACTTGAAAAGGCTGTTGGTAAAAATATTATCTCCGATGAGGATATAATCGAACTTGATGAATAGTTGATTGTAAACAAATATTAACAAGCTCCTTTTCAAAAAAGCAATTTTTTTAAAGTTATATACTTTATATATACAAGAAGAGATTAATTTTTAGAAAGAGAGCAAAGTATGATTGAAATGGCAGCTAATTCACATAATGATACCGCAGGAAACGGTCAGTTTGGTGCTTTAACTCGCAGAAGAAAAGGCAATAAAAGAAATAGTGATAATGGTTTTTCCATTGAAGATTATTGCTATTTAGATAAATCTGACAGAAGAATGCGTTTTAATAATTCAAAAGATCCGATCTATTATGTTTTTGATTGTATTGAAAACAGGCCAATGAAAGTTTTAGCAAAAGAATTTGTAAAAGATTCATTATTTGAAATTGCAAACTTTGTATCAAAAGTGGTTGCGTAAAATCAATAGGATAAAAGGAAATAGGATAAAATTAAAACGGCGAAAGCCGTTTTTTTATGCTATAATTAATTTATTGATTGGCAAAAAGAAGGGTGGTTTTTAATGCAGCGAATAGTATCCGGAATGAGATCAACTGGGAGATTGCACTTAGGGCATTATCTTGGGGTTATACAAAATTGGGTTAATCTCCAAAATGATAATGAGTGTTATTTTTTCGTTGCAGATTGGCACGCCTTAACCACAAAATACGATAACACAAAGGATTTGCGTCAAGATGTCATTGATGTTGTAATTGATTGGTTGGCATCAGGAATTAATCCTGAAAAATCAACAATTTATGTACAATCTTTAATTCCTGAGATTGCTGAGTTAAATATATATTTAAGTATGGTAACACCTCAAAACTGGGTTGAGCGGGACCCTACGTTGAAGGATATGGCCAAGATTCTTCGCTCGAAAGAGTCGACAAATTCTCAAATCAGTTATGGGTTAATGGGATATCCTGTTTTGATGAGTGCGGATATTATGATGCTTAACGCAAATGCCGTTCCTGTTGGTGTTGATCAGGTGGCACATATTGAGATTACACGCGATATTGTCAGACGATTTAACAATATATATAAAACAGACTTTTTCAATGAGCCACAGCCTTTGTTGAACCATTGCTCATTAATTTGCGGTTTGGACGGTAACAAGATGAGCAAATCTTATAATAATGATATAAAGATTTCTGATACAGAAGAAATTACCGCTAAAAAAATAATGACAGCGATCACGGACAGAAGCCGTCTGCGTCGTGATGATTTGGGACATCCTGATCAGTGCGAAGTAGCGTTCAAATATTGGCAGGTTTTCGGCGATAATGCTCAGGTGGAAACTGTAAAATCAGAATGCGAAAAGGGAATCAGAGGTTGTGCGGATTGCAAACGTCAGCTTGGTTCTCTTGTAAATCAACGTTTGCATGAAATAAGAGAACGTAGAAAATACTACGAGGAGCACCTTGATGAGGTGAATGAAATTATTCGTTCAGGTTCTGAAAAGACAAGGCTGGAAGCTCAAAAAGTTTTGAAAGAAGTAAGAAACATTATAGGTATGTATTAAAATTGCCGAAAGGAGGCTGGAATGTTGGTGTCGGGATTGAACGGGGGGGGGCGTCTCCTTCAAGTAGATATAGCAAAGGACTTGACAGTATAGTCAATGAAACTTATAATTCAAATATGACGAATTATAAATCAATAAAAGGATTCACATTAGCTGAAGTTTTGATTACATTGGGGATTATCGGCATTGTTGCAGCTTTAACTATTCCAACATTGGTTTCTAATTATCAAGAAAAACAAACTGTTGTTAAGTTGAATACTACTTATAATATCATTCATGAAGCTTTAAGACTTATGGTAGTTGAAGAAGGTACAGTTGATAAGTGGGGTTCTGACAGTTTTGAACGTATGGAGAAGCTGAAGGAAATGCTGCCTAAATATGTGAAAATTGACAAATTTTGTACCACTTATGAAGAAGGCTGCAAAGCAAGATATTATAAAGATAGGTTCACCAATACAAACTTGGGAGAATGGGCAAATTCTAATTTAGATGGTAGAGGGGTTAGTTTATTTAGATTGAGCAATGGAGCAAGTGTTCATATTCACCCGAGTTCGGCTTCGCATTGTAATCGTGATATGTCTCTTGCAAAGCGTTATGGTTCAGATAAAACCGATTGTGGTTATATGAGAATTGATGTCAATGCATCTTCTGGTCCTAACGTCTATGATAAAGATACCTTTTTATTTTTTATTCTGAGAGATGGAATATTGCCTGCTGGAAGCGGTAGAGAAACAGTTTGGGCTAGTTCTTTTGATGCAATGTGTTTGGGTAACGATTTGCGAGGCAACAGTGGTAATGGTACCTGTGCCGGATGGGTAATATACAACAAAAATATGGATTATCTTCATTGTCCTGAAAAGTTGGGTTGGGATAAATCAAAAAGTTGTAAAAACTAACAAGATCGGGCAGACACGAATAAACGGAGGGTGTCTGCCCGATCTCCTTACATCGACTATGAAAATGTAAGGTGGTAAATTGTTTTTTGTTTTGCTAGAAAAACAGCCGTTTATGAAACGGCCGAACTCATATTTGGTAAAAGGTTAGTGTGTAGGAGAAAATAAAGAAAAAGAAAATGGTTTATACTTCACTTATTCCACTCGTTTAAGTATATATAACGGATATACCGTGTTTTTTTACAATTGTTAATGTTTTTGTAAATATACAATTCTTTGAAATGTGTCAGAAAATTGCAATAAAAATATTTTTCAAGTAAAATGTTTATCAAAGGGGATATGGAATATGAAAATTGAGGCTAAGAATCTTATAAAAATATACGGGGATAGAAGTGTTGTAAATGATGTTTCTTTCGAGGTTAATAAGGGTGAAGTTGTATGTCTTTTAGGCCCAAATGGCGCGGGAAAAACAACAACTTTTTACATGGTTGTAGGATTGGTTAAACCGAATAAAGGCAGTATTATGCTTAATGGTGATGATATCTCTGCTTGGCCTATGAACGTAAGAGCTAAGGCAGGTATCGGATATTTGCCGCAAGAAGCCTCAATATTCAGAAAATTGACCGTTGAAGAAAATATAAAATTAGTTTTGCAGATGAATGAAAAGCTTACAGAAGATGAGAAAAAACGTAAGCTGGAAGAATTGTTGACGGAATTTGGTGTGTTGCGTTTGCGCTCTTATGCTGCGGTTTCTCTTTCAGGTGGTGAAAGAAGAAGGGTTGAAATTGCCAGAGCTTTGGCTGCAAGTCCTGATTTTATGCTTTTGGACGAACCTTTTGCCGGTATTGACCCTATCGCTATTGGGGAAATCAAGGATAATATTCGCAAAATCTCTGAAGATAAAGGTTTGGGTGTCCTTATTACAGACCACAACCCTAAAGCAACGCTTTCAATAACTGATAGAGCTTATGTAATTTTTGACGGTAAGATTAAGATTCAAGGTAAAAGCTCTGACGTTGCGGTTGATCCTGTCGCCAAAGAATTCTATCTCGGAAAGGATTTTGCGCTGTAATGAAAATCCCGAAGATTACCATATATGACAGATACATATTTATGCAGGTTTTGGTTGCAACTTTTGTCGCCATTCTGTTGTTCACAATTGTTTGGATTGCACCTGAAATGCTTTTGAACACAATTAAAAAAACTTTGGCAGGGGATTATGGTGTAAAAACGGCTATATTAGTGCTTTTCTATGAGTTGCCCAAAATATTAGGTAAAGCTTTCCCCGTTGGTTTGTTGTTGGGGACTTTATTTACCTTCGATAAATTGAGTAAGGATTCCGAATTAACGATTTTCAGAGCTGTTGGACTTTCTTTTTCGAGAATTATTGCACCTGTTGTTGTGCTTAGTTTAATTGTTACTTATCTTTGTTATTTTACCGGTGACAAATTGATACCTTATGCTGCTTATAAAATGGGTAAAATTCATGGGAAGGCTCAATCAACACAATTTATTTATACTCAAAAAGATAAAAATGGTCATCCGACTCAGGCTGTTGTTGTTTCTAAATCCAGAATTAAAAACTTGTATAACGTAATTGTTTTGGATTTTTCAAGTGAAGTTTATTCAGATGTGCATCAACTGTCAAACATTTATTATGCCAAAAATGGTTATGCAGGTGACGATAACTGGGTTTTGAATGATATAGTGCAGTACAAAATTTCCAGTGACGGCATTTTTACTGACATAGGTAAGTACAAACAGATGACTGTGTTGGATCCTGAATCCGCAAAAAATGCTTATACACTGATGTCTTATTCTACTAAAAAAGAACGTGAGATAAATAACAGAGATCTGCATAATTATATCAAGTTGTTGAAAAAAGAAGGTATGGATGAAGAATACAGATATATGCTGAATAAATATTTGCAAAGATTTTTCCATCCGTTTGTTTGTATATTGCTTGCTATAATGGGATGTCTATTAGGGTTCAGCAAGCCTAGAGAACAGCGTTTGGTTGGGTTTACCATCGCAATTGGCTGTATATTTGTTTATTATATAACGCTTCCGTTCTTCGATTTGTTGGCAGAAAAGGGTGTTTTGCCGCCTTTAATAACTGCCATATTCCCGCCGGTAGCGTTTTTGTCAGCGATAATAGCATTTTACAAGTCTAAGGATTTATGATGAAAAAACTGATTATTTTACTACTTATTTGTTTATCGGTAAATTTGGCTTATGCCAAACCTATTGAGATATCTTATGAGGACGGAATTTATCATATAATTTTGTCCGGGGATAAAATTAAGAAACGTATTGAGTTTGTTGCGTCAGAAAGTCTTATGACAAACAAAGAGGCGCATGTAAAGGGTCGTTCGGAATTAACAATTAATGCGGGGTATTTTGACCCTGAAAACGGCAAAACAATTTCTTATGTTGTAACAGACAGGAATACGGCTGTCGACCCGAGATTTAATGAAAATATATATAAAAATCCGATTTTAAACAGAAATATAGACAAAATTTTTGACAGAACGGAATTCAGGGTTGTTGAGTGCAGAAATAAATATGAGTATCAAATAGTTCCGCATAGCAACAGTGTTGACTTTGAATGCAATATAATAACTTCAGCACAAGGCGGGCCTATGATTTTACCTGAGCTTAGACTTGAAGAAGAATTCTTTGTTGTTAAAGATAAAGAAGGGAACGTAATTAGAGAATCCGCATCAGTTTTACATAAGGTTGCAAGGACGATAATCGGGATAAAAGACGGTGATGCTCATATATTGATAATAACTGACAAAAATCCGATGGATTTATATGAAGTGCAAAAATTATGTAAAGAGCTTGGCTTTGAAAGAGCAATGGCTTTCGATGGCGGAAGTTCCACTTCAATGAATTATAAAAATGATATTGAAGTTATATCGACTGTCGGCGACGGTGGCGGAAGGTTGCTAAAATCATTCATGATTGTTCGAAAAAAATAAAAAGTTTTTTTGAAAAAAGATTCAAATATGGTATAATTGGTTGGTTAAAAATTCAAAAGGAGATTTTATGAGGAAGTACGGCAAGGCCAACGGGGGGGGGGCATCCCATCTAAGTAGATATAATAAGGTGCTTGACACTTTAGGCAGCAAAAACTATAATTTACATACGCAGAATTATAGTTTGAGAAAAGGATTTACATTAGCTGAAGTTTTGATAACGCTTGGTATAATTGGGATAGTAGCTGCTTTGACTATACCAACATTAGTAAGTAATTATCAAAAAAGAGTGACTGCAACGGAATTGAAACAGGCATATTCGGTATTTTATCAGGTGTTAGAACATTCTGAAATTGATAATGGTCCCATAAATACTTGGAAAATAGTTGAAAATCCGTCGGATTCGGCAACTATGCAGTCTATTTATTTACGAAAGAAATACATTGAACCTTATTTTAAGAATATTAAATATGTAAGATATGACAAATATGACAATGTAGTTTACAATGCGGCAGGAGCTACGCTGGGTTCATGTTTTCCAAATTGGGACATCGATAATTCGTGTACATCCCGTGGTTGGTGCTTCTGGCTTTGCAAACATCCTGCTCAGGCTACTTCAATCAATAATTTAAATTATTTGTATTTATTAGTCGATTTAAATGGTATAAAAAAACCAAACAGAACAGGTAGAGATATTTTTTATTTTGCGATAAACAAGAATAAGGCATCAGGTCAAGCATTAATAAATGGATATGTGTTCGGAATTAATAAGAATTCAACGGAGAGCCAATTATTGGATAAGTGTAATTCAACGGATACCAGCAGTTGGTTGAACGGATCAGCATGTACTGAATTAATTATGCGCAATAACTGGAAAATTCCGGAAAAAGATTATCCTTGGTAAAAAAGAGAGGACAAATCCCTCTCTTTTTATTTAACAAAGTAGCTTGCGTTGACATTTGCGTAAATCTTTATTAAGCCTGTTTCAATAGGTGTTCCGCCCATTGAAGATTCAGAATCAGCAACTGCGCTTTTTGCCATCATATTGTACATTATCCTTTGTGAAACGCCGGAAGTGTTGCAGCTTGCACTGATTGATTTTGTTCCGGTGATTTGAGTACCTGCAGCTTTTGCCAATATTTCGGCTCTGTCTTTTGTTTTGGATGTTGCTGTTGCAAGAAGTGCATCGCATTCTTTTTCATATGATGACAGAGTAAAGTTTAAATTATCAATATTTGTTGCACCAAGGGCAATTGCTTTGTCAATTATTTCACTTGCTTTGTCTATTGATTTTGTATGGACAATTATTCTGTTAGAAACTTCATATTTGTCAAAGTTACGCTTCCCGCTTGTGTATGTATATACAGGTTGCGCACTAAAATCAGATGTTTTAACCCAATCGCCATTTGCAGGTGTTATAAGAGTTTTCATGGCTTCATAGAGCTTATCGGAAAGCTCTTTGTTTTTTGTTGTAGCTGTTTGCATTGACTTTGTGTCAGACGTTACAACTGCAATTGAAATTTCGGCAGTATCGGGTGAAATTTCTTTGTTTGCTGTGGCCGTTGCACTTACAAAACCTCTTTCAGCTTCTGCAAAAGCGGTTGTTGAAAATAACAAGCACAATACAGCAGCTGTTGCCAAAACTTTTTTCATATAAATCTCCTTTACTTTGTCAAAGATTCGTGATTAGAATCTTCATTATTTTCTATTGTTTCTTGTTTTTTTAATTCTTCAATATCTTTAAGCATCATTTTTTTAATCATTCTTGCTTGAGATTGCATTCTTACACGTTCCATAAGAACGTTGAGTTCTTCCTCATTAAGCTCTTTTGGTGAGGCAAAAGAAACGGCAACGTGTTGTTTTGATGCAATAAAATAAGTTAAAGCTATGATTGCCCAAAGAAGCACTCCTTGAAACAAATTTATTTGAGGGAAGCTATTTTCTGCAAAATAATTCCACACATTCATTGCCACAAAACCAGGAAACACAATAAATCCTGCAGCAAGACAGGTTACTATAAATAAAGCTGTTAATATTCCTCTAAGTCCGTTTATTTGTATTATTTTTGCATTCTTTCTCATAAATCTTCCTTTATCATTTCAAGAAATTCATTTTCTGTCAATATTATAACACCTAAATCTTGAGCTTTGTCTAATTTTGAACCAGGATTTTCTCC
>CALVAZ010000019.1 GCA_944325675.1 Candidatus Gastranaerophilales bacterium | reverse complement strand
TTTGAATGAACCTGCTTAATTATCAAACGGAATCACTAAAATATATTATACCCTATTTGCGTTATAACGAGGATATTAAGACGATTTTGCAGGCCATAGGCTCAAGGTTCACAAACCTGCAAGATGCGGTGAACTACTTGGTATCATCGCTTAGTATCCGCGATGCCCGAGGCGTTTGGCTGGATTATGCCGGCGCTGAGGTCGGTGCGCAAAGAGATGAAATGGATTTCGGGGACTATTTTTGTGTTAACAGGGAGCATCTTAATGTCCCTAAACGCTTCTACTTCCTTACCTCCGGTCTGAACCCCGAATCCCCCTTGAGCCTCAAAGATGCGGAATTTATGCAAAAAATATTCGCATACATTGGCGCTAATTCCTCTTGTGGTACGCGTAATGAGATTATTGACATCGTCAAAACTATTACCAATGCTGATTCTGTTATTGTTACCAAAACCGCAAGATGTGCCTTGAAAATTCACCTCACCGGTGAATCGTTAGTACTTACACAAAATACCGTTACCTATATTCAGCAGATTTTGGGCGACGGAATTTATCTAGAGGAGATTACTTTAAATGACTAAACCTGTTAATCCGAATATATCTATCCCGCAATATTTTGCACAAAACGGTTTGAAAACTGATTTTACCGAAGAAAAACTCGACTCGGGATTCTCTAATGTCGATCCGGATGTGCTTGCGGGTGATAACTTGAATAAATTTATTGATGATACTTACAAAGGTTTGAACTATTCTATGGCCGGTGTGGATGATTTGTACGGCTTGGTTAATTGGGATAAAATTAATCAGTCAAAAGCGTTAACAACCGGTGCTGTTTCAGAGGATGCTGATATTTATTCGGATATCCTTAACTATGCCCATTCAACTTTTGATTTGTCCAAGTTTACGGTTGTTGGCTCTCCGACGATTAGTAATGAAGGGATTGCAAGTGGGATTAGTAATAATAATTATATTAGCCCTTATTACTTAAATAGCTTGCCTGATGAATTAAAAATAACTGTTAAAGTTACAACATCTGATTTGCCTAACACCAATAATGGTCAATATGTTTTTATGGTAAAAGATTCCATAGATTCAAATTTTTTGGCATATATTCGTATTGATAAAAATACAGAAAAATTTTATTGCGGTTTTAGAACATCAGATAGCAGTTATAACAATACATCTTTTGCAATAACTCCCAATACTGAATATTTATGTGAATTTATAAAAAATCAATCAAATGTAAAAATGAAGATTAATGGGATTACAGTGGTTGATTATTCAAACTTAAACACAAGTTCCAATATTCAATACATAAGTTTTGGAAGCGCTTTAAATGGTTACTGGTGGGATGGTTCAATTGATCTCAAATCTGTTGGGGTTTGGGTTAACGGATTACCTGTGTTCGGTGGTAATCAAACAGGGCTAGACACGATTAAAGCTGATGATTATATAATCGAAGGAAATCCGACTATTACTGATAATGGGGTATTGATAAATTGCCCTTCACAAAATGATTATTTGTCGGCAACTATACCATCGTTAGCTCAGTTTGAAAAAGTAAAAATTGAATTAGCTTTAAAAGTTAAGGAAGTTCCAAGTGCTTCAAGAGGTATATTAAATATACCAAATGATGAAAACCCAATGACGGCCAATAGTGGAACTTATGCTTGGTTGGGTTCAAATGGATTTAATATAAATTTAGCGTATAATAGCAGTTCTGACAGCGGGACTTGTATGAATGGTAATTGTCCCGTAGTTGCGGGTGATTCTATAAAAATTATTGCTGAAGGTTATAAAAATTCTGTCGGTAATATTAGAGTTTCCAAAAATGGCGGGACTTTTCAAAGTTTAACTCTTACCTATTCAAATGTTTGTAACTTTCAAGAAGTTACTAAACTCTTTTTGGGAGTTTCAGGTACCGGACGTCAAATGCAAAGTGTTGCTGAGTTTGATATCAATTCTTTTAAAATTTACGGTGATGATAATTTAATTTATCAGCCTTGTTTAAAAATCCCATACACCCTGAGCAAAACAGGTTCAAAAATAGTTGATGCAGCTTACCGTGACAGAGTGGAGGATTTGTATCAACAAAACGGCGAAGCTTTGTATTATACAATAGATGAGGAAAATCAAAATTTCACTTTACCTATGGGTGAAATTTACGGTATGATTGAAAATTGCCAAAAAGGCGGATTGCCTGTCGGAATGATTTTTGGACATACTTGCAGCGCAGATTTTGTCCCCGAAAAAAGTTTACCTTGTGACGGTACGGAATATTCAAAAAGCCAGTTTAATAACCTTTACACGGATTGGCTGGTGGCCGGAAGGTTGAATACTTGTACTTATGAGCAATATCAACAGGATATTACAACATACGGCAAATGTGCTAAATGGGGTTTAGATACAACTAATCAGAAGTTTAAAGTTCCGACAATTCCTGACGGCACAATTATTCAACAGGCAATGACCGATGATGAGTTGGGAAAAAGTTATAATGCCGGTTTGCCAAACATTGAGGGTCAAATTGGAGCACCTACTGATACAACATATACTGAACAATCAGGGGCTTTGTCAAGGACAACTACCGGAGGCGATTTGTTTGACCGTGGTGCCAGTGGCGGTATTTGTACGTATAGTGCGTTAATTTTTGATGCTTCCTTGTCAAATCCAATTTACGGTAACTCGGATACGGTCCAACAAAACGCTGTGGCCTTGAGGTACTTTGTAGTTGTTGCTACTGGTTCAATAAACCAATCATTAATGGACTGGAGCACTTGGGCAACAGGTTTGCAAGGTAAATTAAATGCAGACCATTCAAATGATACTAAACCCTACATTACCGAAGCTTATGTGAATGATACAAGCGGATATCTTGTTTATTCAAACGGATATTGTGAACAATGGGGGCAAGTACTTGCCACAAATACTTCTTATACCCTATCTTTTATCAAATCATTTGCTAATTTGAATTACATAATGACAGGAGCAATGATTAATAATTCATACAACAAGGACAACACTGCTAACTTAGCGTTTAATAAAACATCTTTGAGTGGTTGTGAAGTCTACGGTTCAGTCAATAAAACAGGATTTTATTGGCAAGCAAGAGGTTATATATCATAAGGAGAAAATGAAATGTCATACAAATTAGAAAAGCCATATACTGATGTAGAACGGGCTGATTTTATTGTTCAATACAATCATCAGCAGGGATTAAATATACAAGAAACCGAAACGGCTATTTATGCGCTAGAGGCTTGGGAAGTTTTGGAAGATGACGAGGTTGTAGATAATACCGAGGCATACGAACAGGAACAGGCAGAAAAAGAGGCTGAAAGGATTTCAATGCTTAATCTTACAGGTGCTGACGTTGAGCGTGCTATATACAAGGTTAAGGGTATGGATTTTGACGATATTATTTCATATCTCGAGGCTCAGCCTTTGGCTGAGGATGGTGAGGCGGTTATAGATGTTAAGGCTCTTAAGATAGAATTGAAGGCGAATAATTTCTATCGTGGAAACCCTTACGTAGAGCGGGTTGGCAAATTGTTGGGATTCACAGACGAACAGATGGATGAGTTCTTTGAAACAGGTGATTACACAAAACTTCTTCCAAAAACCGAGGATGCGGTTGAGGAAAGTGTATAAGAAAATTTAGAAAGCGAGGAAAATAATGGATAATGTTATGAAAGACGCATTGAAAGATGTGTCGCTTAATTATGGCGAAAAAGCCGCTGAGCTTGCTATTGAATTTGTTTTCGAATTGATTAAAAAAGCAGCTGAGGTTAGTGAAAATAAGATCGATGATGCTTTTATGCCCGTTTTAAATTCCCTAAAGCCAAAGGCTTTGGAATTAGCGGAAATGATTTATAAGGGTGATAATCAATGAATTTGACAGAACTGATTAATGCGGTTGCGGAGGCTTTAAAAAGCCT
>CALVAZ010000018.1 GCA_944325675.1 Candidatus Gastranaerophilales bacterium | reverse complement strand
AACTTTACCTCTCTCTTATAAAATCACTTTATTTATCTCTCGTACTTATATAAAAAATTCCATTAAAAATTTATTGACTTTTTATATTCACTTTATATAAAAACTGTTACATAACTTTACATTTAATGATTAAAGTTTTTATAAATATGTACCGATATACTCCATGAATATAAGGAGAACAATATGGACATTCAAAGAATTAATGCAAACATCAAATGGCAACAGCTGACAGCACAGGAAATATTGAAATATCAAGAAGAAGGGGAAGAAGTTCCAAATGAATATCAAAAATGGGCAGCCGCAATAAGTGCTGTTTTGGATGTAAATGATGAAGTAACATACGAGATGACAAACGGAGAAACTGATATAGCAGCACTGGAGGAAACTTTAGGACGAGATATACTAAAAACAGACATACAACCAACTGATCAAACAGAAAACAACATCGGCAACGAAAGTGAAGAAACCCGTGATGAAGCAGAATTAAATACACAGGAGACTAACGAGGCACCTGTTGCAGAAAGAACACCTGAAGAACAAGACGAAATTACACTCGCAGATCAAGCAATTACAACAGATCCTAATGAAATTTTAAAAAGAAAACAAAGACGAGGTATTCCACCGTTATCTTAAACTAAGAATAGCTTTATTAATATCGGCAGAATTATAAATATAATTACCTGCCACGAGAGAATTTGCACCGAGTTCGGTGCAAATTTTTGCTGTTTCGGCATTAATACCGCCATCTACTTGGATAATTAAATTTTTGCTTGCATATTTTTTAATGACAGGAATTTTTTCCGCGCAATCCTGCATAAAGCTTTGCCCGCCAAAACCGGGTTCTACCGTCATAACCAAAATTAAATCAAGTATAGGTAAAAAATCTAAAATTGCTTTTGGAGACGTTTTAGGCTTAATTGACATACCAATTTTCACTCCGCAGGATTTTATCAATTCAACTACTTTATGAACATCCTCAACAGCCTCATAATGGAATGTGATGATATCCGCTCCGGCATCTGCAAACGCTTTTACATAATTTTCAGGGTTTTCTATCATCAAATGAACATCCAAAGGAAGTTTTGTCACTTTTTTTATAGATTTGACAACAGGAACACCTATGGTAATATTTTTGACAAAATGTCCATCCATAACATCAATATGAAGCCAATCAGCACCTGCATTTTCAACTCGTTTTATATCGCGCTCCAAGTTAGCAAAATCAGCAGACAATATTGAAGGTGAAACAATTATTTTTGACATGATTTTATCCCCAACTTAATACAAGCTTCATAAGCACCCTTTTGTTCGGCTTCTTTTTTTGTTTTTCCAACTCCCTTTGCAAGGCAATTACCGGCGTACCAAACTTCAACTTCAAATATTTTCTTGTGTGCGGGGCCGGATTCATTAACAAGTTTGTATTCCGGGACTTCTTTAGACTTACCTTGTGTATATTCCTGCAAAAGAGCTTTTGCATTGAATTTTTCAAAATTCTTGTCTACATCCTCAATATAAGAATTAAATTTTTCTTCTATAAAATCTTTTAATTCATTAAATTTCCCGTCGAGATAATAAGCCCCCAAAACAGCCTCAAAAGCACACGCACATACCGATTCCAGCCTGCGGCATCCTTGTTTTTCTTCATGACGGCTAAGAATTATCAATTCTGACAAACCTATACTTTCACATATCTCAAACAATGTAGCGTCTGAGACGATTATTGAACGAATTTTTGACAAGTTACCTTCAGGGTATCTGGGATATTTGTTATATAAAATATCAGATATGGCAAGTTTCAAAACAGCATCGCCCAAAAATTCTAATCTTTCATAGCAACATGTATAGTCCAAATTATTCTCTTTTGCATAAGACGGATGGGTTAAGGCATGTTCAAAAAACACCTTATTGTCAATAGGAATAGAAAACATGTCAGAAAGTTTTTCCATTTAAAATAATCCCTTAAAGAACATCAATATATTATTTACAATATCTTGAGAAAATACAAAATATTTACAAAAATAGTACATAGCCGGAATTGTCAAGATATAACTATCACATCTATCTAAAAAACCGCCATGTCCGGGCAAACTGTCACCGGAATCTTTAACACCTGCATCACGCTTGATTAAAGATTCACTCAAATCACCTATTTGAGCAAATGCAGTACACAAAAGTCCTGCTAAAAATGACATATACCATTCGAGCCCTAAATACCAGCCTATAACCATAGCACCGATAACCGCACATATTGCCCCGCCAATTGAACCTTCAATGGTTTTATTAGGACTTATAACAGGAGCCAGTTTATGTTTTCCAAGGTGTCTGCCGGCATAATAACAACCTGTATCAGTTAATAAAACTGCTATAAACATCATAACCACAAAGCCGAGGCCATCATGAAAACGAACACTTTCAAGATTTCTTAAGAACAATAAGTGCAAAGGAAACAGTCCGCAATATATCATTCCCAGAACTGTGGTTGCAACATTCGCTATATACGGTTGCCGTCCTCTAAATAACACCCACATAAAAGCACCTATGGCACAAACCGTCATTGTAAATGCTACAAGATCAAACCTCTGCATAAAAGCAATAACAGCAAATAGCAATTCTGCTATATAAATCATTTTCAAGCTCGGATAGAACCCTTTATGATTTAATACCTTTACATATTCTTTTGAAGCGAAATAAAGAATAAACAAAAGCATAGCCAAAAGCGCCAGCTTACCCTCTATAATACACCCCATAGCAGCTGTTCCCATAATGAGTCCGGTCAGCATTCTTGTCGCATTTTTATTAAGTCCCCAGATTTCAGGCATTATACAGTCATAACCTCTTTTTCTTTATTAGAAACATTTGTATCAATTAAACCGGTATATTTGTCAGTCAATTTTTGAATTTTGTCCTGATTGTCTTTTACCATATCTTCAGGAAGATTTTCCGATTTTTCCAGCTTCTTAAGGTCATCTGTCATATCGCGGCGAATATTTCTGATTGCGACTTTAGCTTCTTCACCCAATTTTTTAACATCTTTTACAATTTCACGTCTTCTTTCTTCCGTCAAAGGTGGGAAAATCAATCTGATACAAATACCGTCACTGTTTGGAGTTATACCGATTTCTGCCTTGATAATTGCTTTTTCAATATCTTTTAAAATTGACTTATCATAAGGAGAAATCACCAAAGTTGTACCATCTTGAACAGTAACCTGTGACATTTGTCTCAAAGGCGTAGGTACACCGTAGTAATCAACCAAAACTTTATCTAAAATTCCGGGATTTGCACGACCTGAGCGGATAGATGCAAATTCACGGTGCAACTGTGCAATTGCCTTTTCCATTTTTTCTTCACCGAATAAAAACAGTTCTTCTAATGCCTCTGACATCTTTTACCTCTTTCAATTATTTATCTAATATTTGTTCCTATATCCTTACCGTTGAGAATATCTAATATACCATCCTCAGCTTCAAAATCAAATACCACAATAGGTATATTATTTTGCTTACATAAAGCACATGCCGCCATATCCATAACCTTCAAGCCATTTTTAATAATATCATCATAAGTAATATCATCTAATTTTTGCGCATTCGGATTAGTGTTAGGATCATCCGTATAAACCCCATCCACACCATTTTTAGCCATAAGCATGGCTTCAGCGTCAATTTCAGAAGCTCTCAGGGCTGCCGCAGTATCAGTTGTGAAGAAAGGATTACCCGTTCCTGCCGCAAATATGACAACACGGCCTTTTTCAAGGTGCCTGATAGCACGATGTCTTATGTAAGGTTCTGCAATCTGGTTCATTGTAATAGCACTTTGAACCCTACAAGGAACATCCATCTGATTTAAGGCACTCTGCAATGCAATAGCATTCATGACAGTTGCAAGCATCCCGACATAATCGCCTGATGCCTGGTCCATTCCAAGTTTTGCACTATTTTTCATCCCTCGAAAAATATTACCGCCACCGACAACAACCGCTATCTGTGCACCTAAATCAATAGCCTTTTTAATTTCACCGGCTATCATTTTTACAGGTTCTTGATCAATACCAAACTGCTGTGTCCCAAGTAAAGCTTCTCCGCTAATCTTTAATAAAATACGTTTATACTTCATCTCTTTCTCCATAGGATACTGTTTTTACTTAATAATAGACTAAAGTATAGAGTTTGTAAAGAGATTAATATTTATTCATCGCAAGAATGTTTACCTTCCCATGATAATTCACCGGGACATTTAAGATAATCCATATTATTGTTATATATAACCCAAGCAGTACAGGCGTACATATTACTGTTTGAACTAAATCCCGGATACGGTACTTCTATTTCAGGATTACATGCTTGCTCAAAAGTAAGTACGCTTCCATTGAGCCCAAAAGGAATTATCCCCCCTTTTGTAAGATAAAATGCAAACTGTGTTTTACCAGGTTCAGAACTGTTCATAGGATCTGTTAAAACATATATCGACCCACAAGTATTATGTTCCTTTTCATTAGCATAAACTCCATTGCAACTTGGGTACCAAATTCTAAAGACCAATGCAGCACCGTTGCGCAACCTTACGAGACTGAAGGAAGTGCTAGCCGCACCATAAAATGCCGATGAACAATACTGTTTCACATAAGTAACAGATTTTCCAACACAATCCGCACTTAATTTAAGATATGGTTTAAAGTAGTTGGCCATTTTTTGGTGGGAAACAGCATCATACATCCCTGTTCCAAACGTCCAAGAAGCAGGACTTCCATTTTCATTAACTGCAAATTGATACGCTTGTGCAAGCGTACTATAAGTCTCTTTTAAACGTGTTATAGTAACTTTTTCCTGGTATTTTGATATCAAAGTTGGAATTGTAAGTGCTGCAACTATACCTATTATACCCAACGTTATCAAAACTTCCGCGAATGTAAATCCTTCTCTGCTTTTAAAACAATTACTTGTTAAATTTGACCAATACCTGATTAGTTGGTTCCAACGGCTACATTGGCTTAAAGGAGTCGCCCCCCCCCGTGTCTTCTAAGTATTTTCATTTTACCCTCCTATTTAAACCATAGCTGATTATAGCATTTAAACATTCCTGAGGCAAGCGTGAAATTATCGATGCAAATCTGGCATCAAACCCAACCGTATAAGAATATCTAGGGTTCTCCATTTCGTTGACTCTTGCAATCAATTCTACAACTTTTGAAACATCCAAACCTCTTGTTTGATTTTTTTCAGCATTCTTCACCATAAATCGCATTTCTTTTTCAAACCCAGCAGAATTATCGATGGATGCCTTATTTCCTCTAATAGATTTTTCCCACAAAGGAGTAGCGATAACACCCGGTTTGACAGATATTACTTTGATATTATGCTTGGTTTCAAGCATCATAGAATTAAATAACATATCCAAGGCTCTTTTGGATGCACAATATGGCGCGACAAAGGGGAAAATACCAAAACTGGCCATTGAACTTACATTAATAATTCTTCCACCTTCCAATAAATCCAAAAGCCTTTGTGAAAAATCCAAATGCGAAAACGTATTTACCTGAAATTGCTCACGTATCCTGTCAGGCTCTATTTTTTCGACAGCACCTGCAACAACACAACCGGCAACGTTAATCAAAGTATCAACCTTATCCGTTTGACTCTTTATAAAAACAGCAGCCTGCCTTATAGAATCTGAATTTTTCATATCAATATAAAACGGAATAGCGCCGACCTTCTTTATATCTTCAACGTAATTTTCATTGCGATACCCGGCAAAAACTCTATTCCCCTTTACAAAATATTCTGTGAGAGCTTTACCGATTCCTGAGGTTGATCCTGTTATTACAATTGTTTTCATATTTCCCCTCTTTATACAGACATGTATGATCCAAATAGTGGCAAGTACAGAGCCAACGCCAAAACAAGTACAATACTACCGATTACAATTAACATTATCGGCTCAATCATTTTAGTCATAACATCTATAATGTTATCTAATTTTTTATCAATAAAGTTCGTAGCCTGCATAAGCATATCGCCTAAACGACCTGATTGTTCACCAGTTGCAATCATAAACAAAATCATCTTAGGCATAACTCGAGTTGACCTTAATGCGGATGATAAATGTTGACCTTGTTGAACCTTGGTTGTTGCGGTTTCAATTCTCGTTTTTAGTGTGTGGTTGGTAAGAGTTAAGTTTGCAAGATATAAACATTCGATAATTGGAACACCTGCGTCATACGCAACTTGTAAAACAGCTATAAAGTTTGAAAAATTCGAAAATTGTATTAAATCAGAAATTACTGGAATTTTTAAAACATACTCATCAATTTTTCTTTTACTTGGCTGCCATCTGAATAAGAATGTTATAAAACCAAAAAGGCCACCTAACATTAACGGAACCAAATACCAATATGTTTTTAAAAACACACCAATATCCATTAATTTAGCTGTAATCCAAGGTAGTTGTTTCCCCATAGTATCAAACATGTCTTTAAATACAGGGAATACAAACATTAACATGATTAGTACAATAAATATTGCCAAAACAATAACGAAAACCGGATACATTAAAGTACCAATAACTTTACTCCTAATTGCTGCTTCTTTGTTTAATAATTCTAATAAACGTTCAAGAGTTTTTTCCAATTCACCTGAATCTTCACCGGCTTTACATAGACCTATATATATCTGACCAAATTGTTGAGGATATTTTGCAATAGTATCAGCAAAAGTACCACCATTCATAATCTGTCGTCTTAATTCTTGAGCTACAAGCCTTATTTTCAACTTTGCAGCATCATTTTCAATAAATAACAATGATTCGATGATAGGAATACCAGATTGAGCAAGAATTTGCAAGGTAGATGTAAAGTCAATTCTCTCTTGCAAACCAAGTTTTGCAACTTTACCTTTTTTAGCAGCAGAGATTTCATCCTTAGCATCAGTTTGATTTTTAGAACGTTCTTCTTCAATTTTTGTAGGCAAAAAACCAAGCTTACGAACATTATCTCGTGCCTCTCGTGGTGAAGCAGCCTCTATTTTACCCTTTACAATTTCTTTATTATTTTTTAATGCTGTATAATTATATATAGTCATCTTCGCCTCAACTATTCATTAACAATACCCAATACACGCACAAACTCATCTATCGTAGTTTCACCATTTATTATATGATTTAAACAAGATTTATTAAGTGTTGTCATACCATTCGCCACCGCACATTCTTCAATCTCCAAATCGTGTGCTCCTTGTGCCACAAGTTTTTTAATTTCTTTGGTAATCTGCATAATCTCATAAACACCCAATCGGCCCTTATAACCGGTAAAGTCACACTTATTACAACCTTTTGCCCTATAAATAGGAGTTTTCATAAGTTTTTGTATAGATTCTTCATCCGCTACCACCTGACGGGCTTCATCATAAGTCGGGAAGTATTGTTCTTTACAGTCCGGACAAAGTGATCTTACAAGACGTTGCGCTATTACACCAGATAACGTTGATGATACCAAATAATCTTTCGCACCCATTTCAATCAAACGGGTAACAGTTGCTGCAGCAGAATTTGTGTGAACCGTACTTAACACCAAGTGACCTGTAAGTGCTGCAGAAATAGCAATTTCGAGTGTTTCATAGTCACGGATTTCACCAACAAGTATAATATCGGGGTCTTGTCTTAATATAGCTCTCATACAAGATGCAAACGTAATACCCGCTTTTGGGTTTACCTGAGACTGGTTTATACCTTCTAACTTAATTTCTATCGGATCTTCAATTGTTGTGATGTTTACGTGTTCATCATTCAAGCTTTTTAAAACAGAATATAGAGTAGTTGTTTTACCGGAACCGGTAGGACCTGAAGTTAAGATAATACCATTTGGACAACTAACCATATTCTTGATTTTTACAAGGTCACTCTCACTTGCGCCAACCAACATTATTTTTCTATCTTCTGCTTTTAAACTGACCGCCGGTGCCAAAACACGAATAACCATTTTTTCTTTGCCGGAAACAGACAATGTGTTGATACGAAAATCGTAAGATTGTTTTTTATATTTTATTGAAAACGTACCATCCTGAGGTCTTCTGTGTTCTGCAATATTCATTCTTGACATAACTTTAAAACGTGCTATTACAGAAGATTCTACCTTTGATGGAATATCCAAAACTTTTTGAAGCATACCATCTTTTCTGTAACGAACTATATATCCGCTCAACCTAGGTTCGATGTGGATATCGGAAACTTTATTATCAATTGCGTTTGTAATAATTTGATTAACGAATTTTGCAACAGAACCGGTTGAATCCTGCAACTCTGCATCAACCTGTTCCCACAAGCTTTCTTCAACTTCAATTTCAGCAGCTTCAGTCTCAATTTGTTGAATGATCTTTTGAGTTTCTTTTTTCTGCGCGCTAAAAAACATGTCCAAAGAATTTTCAAACTCGTAGTGAGTCATCAATAATTGCTTCGGATTTTGTCCTGTTAAATAAATAATTTCTTTTAGTACATCAGGTTTTACCGGTTTAACAACACCTAAAGTTAATGTTTTTCCATCTGAAGAAATAGGTATGACCTTGTTTTCTTTAATGAAATCTTCCGGAAGTATGTTAACAAACTTATCCTGCTTGGCGAGCTGTTCGTTGCTAACCATATCAAAACCTGTTTGTAAATGCAAAATAGATTTTAATTGGTCAAGTGATATGAAGCCCAATTTAAAAAGAGTAGAACCAATGGGCATTTTTTGGCGCTTACTTTCGGCCAATGCTTGCAACAGCTGAACATCTGTTATGTAACCTTTTTGTATTAAAAGCTCACCAAGCTTTATCTGTGTTTCAACATGCCCCTCGTAAGCATTCGTTTGTTCATTACCTTTTAGACTTGAAATTAACTCATCTAAATCAACATTAGGGACTTGAATGAACTTGATTTGATAGGGGAAATACTCTTTCAAAATCTTATTAACAGTGTCTTTATCGGAGGCAGAATTTACAGCAACAAATAAAAATTTATCCTTCACACTAATAGGAACAAATTTATTTTGTTCCATTAGTGTGTAATCTATGTGATTAAGTATTTCTTTGTTAACACTGTTTTTTAGTCTATTTAGTAATTCATTCATTGTCTATTATTATGATTTTTATAGAGTATTTTCATTCCTCATAACATCGTCAGAATCAACAATTATCTTAGGGGTAATCATAATGAGCATTTCCTCTTTAGTTTTTGATGAAACTGTCGTTCTGAAGAACATACCCAAACCAGGTATATCGCCTAAAATAGGAATCTTTTGGACTGTTTTTTGATCTTCTTCCCTGATCATACCACCAATAACAAGCGTTTCACCATCTTTTATTCTAACATTTTTAAGTTCTAAATTTCGTCTTTGAAGTAATGTTGCCTGAATGTCAGTTACTGTAGGATCAGATTCATTTGGTGTAGTTACTTGGCTTGCTATCGTAGCATATTCCGGAGTAATGTTTAAAGTTACATAACCATCCGGACTGATGAACGGCGTAATACTAATCTTTATACCGTTATCATCACCAATTTCATAATCTCTTTGCACAGCACCTGTCAAAGATTCTGATACGACTTGAGATGTTACTGTTTTTACATAATCAGAAGTTAAATCAATAACAGATTCCTGCCCGTTCGTAATTAATATTCTTGGATTAGCAACAACACGTCCTTTTCTGCTTTCCAAAATATAATTAATAGCATAAGTTAACGCTTGCGGCCCATTGTACCTATGAACTATATAGTCAGGAGAATCGACTTGGTCTGCAGAAGGTACGTGAGGATACTGACTACCTGAGAAAAATATAGGATAGTAAGGACTTGTACCAGAAGAACCTGCAGAAGCATTAAAAGAAAAATGCTTGCTTAAGTATTGCCATGTATTAGATAATGTCTTACTGCCTTGTTCATTCAACTCAATTATAGACAGTTCCAAATATGCTTGCGGTTGTTTTTTATCATTATCAGCAATAAATTCTCTGATCATTTCAAGTTGATCTTCAGAGCCACCAATAACACCTATAGTACCTTGTTGTGTAAAGTAGGAAATCACAAGCGTCTGCAAAGGCATTGATGTTAAAGTTCCGGATGAATTAGCACTTACTTGACATGCTACTTCACCGCCACCAAGTTCAACTTCACTAGAGCCACCGCCACCAGAACTTGCAGCACCCGTCATAACACCCTTTATTCCGGCAGCACCACCTGTTGACTTACCACCACCAGAAGAAGTTGCTGGAAGCAACATATTGCAAATCAAATCTGCCATTTGTTCAGGCGTTGTATGACTAATTTTTATTGAAGTTGACAAAGGTTTTTTATCAAATTTTTCAACAATTTTCCTTGTTATAGCGACATCATTTTTAGTACCAAATACCAAAAGTTCATTTGTCATTGGATTTGTGGTTACAATTTCGGAATTTGACAATCCCGGCTTTTTCATAGTGAATATATTTTTATTCAAAAATTCAGCCAAAACAGAAGCATCAATATATTTTACGGGAACTAACGTTATTTCTTGCTTGGTCGCACTCATTTCTGTACCAGCAGAAGAAACTATCAGTGTGTTTTCATCCACAACATAAGACAACCCTGCTATGCTTAGCACCAAATCGAAAGCAGAGTTTAAAGGCACATCAACCAAGTCGAGTGTCACGGTACCGGAAACACTCGAATCAAATATAATGTTCATACCTGCCTTGTCGGCAAACATCCTCAATACCTGCTTAACATCAGAATCTCTCAAACTTAAACTGACCGGCTCATTTGCCTGTGTTATTGAAATATCTGCTTTTAATTTAATAGTATTTTCTTCACCGGTTCTCAACATTGGCTTTTCATTAACGGCCATAACAGACATAGCAGTATTTGATAACGCAAACACTGTCAAAACTAAACCTGCTATAACTCTTTGTGAAATTTTACTTTTCATATCTGCTCCTGCTTCTATTTTTTGGCTCCGCCAAATCTATTTTGTAAATTGTATACTTCATTGTAATTTACTTCAGCATCAGAAATAACCTCACCAACACGTGCTTTATACACGTTAGCACCAAGCTGTACAGTTACTAAATCTTTGCTGATTGATAAAACTTTATAGTTATTAATATAATCACCAGACCTTACAAGATAGTCCGATCCTTCTATATTTAAAATAGCCGAAGGACTTTTGGGTTCGTACATGATACCAGAAACCTTGGTTTCCATAACTTTTGCAGCCTCTGATCCTTCAGAAACAGTACTTGGAGGTGCCATCAATTCAAACCCACCAGCCAAAGATAAAGACTCGTTACTCGGCAAAAACGGATTTGAACGCCCATAATTTTCAACTGATAATGAAACCATTTTTTCGTCAGAGGTACTCACATCTTCGATATCTATTTCAGTCATCTTGTCTTCTTTGGGGAGTTTTTCATCAATATTGGGTTGGATTTCATTTACTTCAGGCAGTTGAGCCGGTTCATTGTTGTTTTTATTAATGAGTGTAACTCCAAAATAAACTGAAGCTAACAAGGCCAAACTAATCAATCCGATAAATATTATCTTTCCTTTTGGACTAAAATATTTATCAAGTGACTCATTTATTTCTTTAAAAACTCTCTTTATATCTTCTTCTATCTTCACGTGACACCTTTTCTTAATACTACCAAGATTATAGTCTAATATGCGTCTTAATGTATCAGTTATTTAGTGTATTTAATTCAAATCTGAAACAAAATACACAAAACCACTCTAGTATTTTAACACACATTCAATAAAGGGGCAATAAAGCAAAAAAGATTAACATTAATCACATAAAATTATTTGTAATCGTATGTATATACTCTAAAATTTGTGCAAAATACTTCAAATCAGCCTTACCATTAATTATCATATCAGATTCTTTGCGGTAAGGTTTGACATATTTTTGTCCGGCTTCTGTAATATAATCCCAATGCTTAAGAGCATTTTGAATATCTTGATTTCTTTCTTCAACAGCTCTGTCCAAAAACCATTTCTTTCTGATTTCATCATCGGTTTCAACGTATATTTTTATATCAAACACATCCTTAACATCCTCATACATTGTTGCAGTCCCCTCAACAATGATAATTTTGGAGGATTTAACATCAATAGCATGAGGCATAGAAACACCGGTACCATTTGGCAAATACATAGGACATTTTATATCCAAACCGTCAGCCAAATCCTGAAGATCACTCTTTAAAACATCCAATTGAAAACTTGTCGGGGCGTCAACATCGTAACCGCTGTCACGCAACCTGTCAAACGACCCGTGTTTTGCTATTAATGCAGAAATATCGTTAAAATAATTATCCGTACTCAAAATAGTTACAGGCATAGATAATTGTTCAATAACCTTACTAATTTCTCGACATATAGTTGACTTTCCTGCCGCAGATTCACCTGTAATACTTATTAAAAATCTTTTATCAGGATTATTTATCAAACGCTTTGAAAAACGATTGATAAAATCAGGATGCACCTCTCTAAATATAGGCATGGGATATTTCTTATCAAAAGCTAAAATCTGCTTAAACTTAGTCTGCAGATAAAACGCAAGCAATTCACGTCCTGTTTTAGAATTAAAATCGGGCTTTAAAATCTTATCAGTAGAACGTGATTCCTTATCAATAAGTCCTTGCATTATCTTGTCCATAAGTTGAATACAAATATTATAATACAAAAGAAAAAAAAATTTGCTAAAAAAATTATTACAAACTTAATTATTTTTAAGAAATATACAAAATTTTTTTTTGTTATATAATTAATTTATCAAAAGAATAAAAAAGGGGTCGGGGATGGAAACTTTAAATAAGAATGAGGGTATCATAACCAAAATAATCGGTCCGGTTATCGACGTGGAATTTCAACAAGGTGAATTGCCTGAAATCTACACAGCTTTGAATATTTTTACCGATGACGGTAAGAAAATTGTGGCTGAAGTTCAGCAAATGCTAGGTTCAAATAAAGTAAGAACTGTTGCTATGTCATCAACTGACGGCCTAAAGCGCGGGATGAAGGTTGTCAACACAAATGAGCCGATAAAAATTCCCGTAGGTAAAGAGATTCTTGGCAGAATACTTAATGTAACAGGCGATCCCGTAGATCAAATGGGAGAAATAAACGCCGATACTTATTTACCAATTCACAGAAAATCTCCGGCATTAGTTGACCAGAACACTGATATAGAAATTTTAGAAACCGGTATCAAAGCAATTGACCTTTTGCAGCCATATCAAAAAGGCGGTAAAATCGGATTGTTTGGCGGTGCCGGAGTTGGCAAGACCGTGCTGATTATGGAATTAATCCACAATATTGCAATGGAACACTCCGGAGTGTCTGTTTTTGGCGGAGTCGGCGAAAGAACTCGTGAAGGAAACGACCTTTGGAATGAGATGAAGGAATCCAACGTAATTGACAAAGTTGCTTTGATTTACGGTCAAATGAACGAACCGCCAGGAGCACGTATGAGAGTGGGGCTTTCAGCCTTGACCGCTGCAGAATATTTTAGAGATTATTCAAAACAGGATGTATTGTTATTTATTGATAACATATTCAGATTCACTCAAGCAGGTTCTGAAGTATCAGCATTACTTGGGCGTATGCCTTCTGCTGTTGGTTACCAACCAACATTGGCAACAGAAATGGGAGAACTGCAAGAAAGAATTACATCAACGAAAGACGGCTCTATTACATCAGTTCAGGCGATTTACGTACCGGCTGATGACTTGACGGATCCGGCACCTGCGACAACATTCTCACACCTTGATGCTTCAACCGTATTATCAAGGCAAATAGCATCTCTTGGAATATATCCGGCAGTTGATCCTTTGGAATCAAGCTCAAGAGCTTTAGATCCAAATATTATAGGAGAAGAACATTACAATGTAACAAGAAAAGTTTTGGAAATTCTTCAAAAATATAAAGATTTGCAAGATATTATTGCAATTCTTGGTATGGATGAGTTATCAGAAGAAGATAAAGAAACCGTCAACAGAGCCCGTAAGATTCAAAAATTCTTGTCGCAGCCGTTCTTTGTTGCAGAACAATTCTCAGGTTCAAAAGGTAAGTATGTAAAACTTGAGGATACAATCAAGGGCTTTAAAGAAATTATCGAAGGAAAACACGATAATCTTCCGGAACAAGCTTTTTATATGGTCGGAACAATTGAAGAGGCTGTTGAAAAAGCAAAAACTCTTGAAGCGTAGGTAAAAAATATGCATTTAAAGATAATTACACACGAAAAAGTTGTTTTTGACGAAGACGTTGATGAAATATATTCAAAAGGTGTCAACGGAGAGTTTGGTATATTAAAAGGCCATATCCCTTTTATGTCAGCCCTTGATATTGGCTTAACTAAAATAGTTCAAGGCGATAAGACTAAGTTTTTTACAACTATGGGCGGGGTATTCCAATTCAAAGATGACGAAGGACTTATCTTAACAACAACATCTGAATGCAGTGATGATATAGACGAAACAAGAGCTAAAGAAGCACTGGAAAGGGCGCAAGCAAGACTTATGGAAAATGATGCCCAAATTGATGCCAAACGTGCTGAAGCGGCAGTTGCAAGGGCAATGGTTAGATTAAAAGCTAAATTAAATGATAATGAATAAATCTTTTTATACTATATTTAAAACATTTTTCAAAGTAGGTACAATGCTTTTGGGCGGTGGATATGTTATATTACCGCTTTTGCAGTCTGAATTGGTAGATAAGAAAGGTTGGATTGATTCTGATGGATTATGTGAGTATTACGCACTGGGGCAGTCTGTTCCGGGAATTATTGCAGCTAATATGTCAATTTTTGTAGGCTACAAATTAAAAGGACAGGCAGGTGCACTTGCTGCGGTTTTGGGTATAGTAACCCCGGCGTTTTTGGCAATAGTATTAATAGCTTCTATATTGGAAGAAATTGTTCATTTGAATTTTGTTCAAAGTATTTTCTGGGGCGTCGGAATAGGTGTTATAATGCTCCTTTTTCTGGCTACAAGAGAAATGTGGGATAAAAGCATAGTAGACAGATTTACAGGCATAGTTTTTTTGGCAGCATTTATTTTATCTGCATGTTTTAAAGTTTCACCTGCCATCATAATTCTTTTGGCTATAGTTTCCGGCATCATATATAGAAGAAATACAACACAAATTTTAGAAGAAGATATCCAAGAGGAGTGTAAGAAATGATTTATTTGAATTTATTCTTACAATTCTTTCACATAGGCCTATTTTCTTTTGGCGGCGGATATGCAACTCTACCGTTTTTATATCACATAGCTGAAAATCAGGGCTGGTACACAGTTAACCAATTAACAGATATGATAGCTATTTCATCAATTACGCCTGGACCCGTCGGTGTAAACGTTGCAACCTTTGCAGGATTTGCAACTTCGGGGATTTTGGGAGCATTGGTAGCCACTGCATCTGTTGTTTTACCGTCATATATTATCGTAATCATAATATCAAAGGCTTTGGAACAATTTGAAACGAATAAAAATGTACGTGCAGCAATTTACGCTTTAAAACCTGCCGGATGCGGACTGTTAGCGGCCGTTGGTGTTGATATGTTTATGAATAATGCAAATCTACTTGGTATGTTTTTGCTTTTAGTGCTGTTTTTTGTAAGCCGAAAACAAAAACATGATCCTCTCTTTTATCTCGGGGTTTCCGCTTTAGTTGGCTTGTTTGCAGGCTTTTTCCATCTCACAGCTTAATTATCAAGAGAATTTTTATCAAAAACCTTATACTGTAAGGCCTGCATCAAGTGTGTTTGTTGTATATTCTCCGACGCATCCAAATCAGCTATAGTTCTTGCAAGTTTCAATACTCTGTCGTATCGCCTGCCCGACAATTGATATTTTACTATGGCCGTCTTAAATATCTCTTTTGATGCTTCATCAATAACACAATATTTTTTAATCAATTCCGCGTTAAGCTCAGAATTTGTAAGTATTTTTTCGTTTTTATACCTTTCAGCTTGAATTTTACGCGCATTTATAACACGTTTTCTTATGTCAATTGAACTTTCAGAAGCATTATCTACATTCAAAAGTTCTTTGGCTGTAAGTCTTGGAACATCAATTTGCAAGTCAATTCTATCCAAAAGAGGCCCGGAAAGTTTTGACAAATAACGACTAATCATAAAATCGGAGCAAGTACACTGTTTTTCTCTATCACCCTTAAACCCGCAAGGACAAGGGTTCATTGCCCCCAATAGCATAAATTTAGCAGGGTATTTGATAGAATGTTTTGCTCTGGAAATCACAATCTCGCCATCCTCCAAGGGTTGTCTTAAGACTTCCAAAACATTACGCGGAAACTCCACCATTTCGTCCAGAAACAAAACTCCTCTGTGCGCCAAAGTGATTTCACCGGGCATTGGAGTACTGCCGCCGCCAATTATACCATTTGCAGAGGCCGTGTGGTGAACCGCTCTAAAGGGCCTCTCAGTCATAAGCGGTCGTTCTTTCGGTAAAAGTCCGCTGATACTGTATATTTTTGTAAGCTCCAAAGCCTCTGTCAGCTCAAGTGGAGGTAAAATTGATGCAAAACATTTTGCCATAAGCGTTTTACCGGAACCGGGTGAACCTATCATAAGCAGGTTATGCCCGCCTGCAGCAGCAATTTCCAAGGCTCTTTTGGCTTTTTGCTGACCTTTTACATCTTTAAAATCATACTCGAAATTTTCATCAATTTCTGACATATAAGAATTTATATCTATCTTTAATTGTTTTAAGGGAGATTCAATAAAATGGTTAACAACATCTCCCAAACACTCGGCGCCAAAAACATTAACCCCATCAATCAATGCAGCTTCTTTTGCATTATCCGATGGCACAATTATATTTTTTATCCCGATTTCTTTTAATCCTATAACTAAAGGCAACATACCCCTTATACCACGCAAATCACCATTCAAAGAAAGCTCACCTAAAAAGGCGTATTCTTCAAGTTTATCAATTTCCAATACGCCTTCTTCAACCAAAATCCCCATGGCAATTGACAAATCAAAACTTGTTCCGGCTTTTTTCAAATCGGCAGGAGCGAGGTTAATAACGATTTTTCTTGATGGAAAGCTAAATCCTGAATTTTTGATAGCAGAACGAACTCTGTCACGAGCCTCATTAACGGCCATATCAGGTAACCCGACAACAGAAAATGATGGCAGACCGTTTTGTACATCAGTTTCAACGCATACTTCGTAGGCGTCCAAACCAATTACCGTTGCAGTTGTAACTTTATTAACCATATGGCTATTATACAACAAATTTTTGAGTTATAATCATCTTATGGAAAATGTTAACAAAATACTTGCAGTAAATTTTGGCGGAATAGGTGATGAGATATTATTTTTACCTGCACTAATTTCTTTAAAAAAAGAATTCCCGAATGCCGAAATAACTCTTGCACTTGAACCTCGAAGCAAAAGTGTCAAAGACTTGACCAACGTTATTGACGACTTAATTTTAGTTGACATAAAAAATAAAAATAAATACATTGAACTTTTAAAATTTATTTTTATGGCTCGCAGAAAGGGTTTTGACCTTGCAGTCACAGCAGGCGGCAATAAATTTATGAGTATAATTCTATTTCTTACAGGTGCAAAAAAACGATACGGGTATGATTGCGGTGCAATAAGCCGAAAACTCTTGACAAAAGCCGTTAAATTAAACAAACACCAATATGCGGCAAAAATGTATCACGATTTAGTTACTCCAGTAACCGCCAATATAACAGAATTACCTGAGATTAATGTTCCCGTCCAGGAAAAAATTTCCAATACTGTTTTAATTCATCCGGGGGTAAGCAAAATGAGCATACAAAAAGGTATGGTTAAAACAATTAATGCAAAAACGTGGGCAGAAGCAATTGATTTGTTATCAAATGCCGGCAAAAGAGTAATGTTAGTGGGCGGTCCCGACGATGAGGAATGTATAGAAACTATTTTGAAAACAGTCAAAACAATTAAGTTTGAAAACTTGTATGGAAAAACAAAAAATCTTAGAGATCTTGCAGAATTAATCGGCAAAGCGGAAATATTTATTTGCTCAGATTCTGCACCGCTTCATGTTGCGGTCGCTATGGGAACAAAAACATTTGCAATATTCGGTCCGACAGATGATAAAAAACTGATTCCTCCAAATGTAACAGCAATAAAAGCAGACGACAAATGTCCACTAAAGCCATGCCTGTGGGATAAAAGACAAACGACCTGCGCAACTTTAGATTGCTTAAAAATTACGGCAGAAAAAATATTGCAAACTATATTAAATACCAACGCTTAACCCGGCGCAAAGGTTTATTGATTGTCCCGTTATTCCCTTTGCATCTTCCGTAGTAAGATATTTTACGAGTTTTGCTATCTCAACAGGTTGAACGAAACGTCTTTGCGGTATAGTTTCTAAAATTTCATCTTTGAAAAATTCCGAAAGCTCGACAGATGTCATTCCCATTTCTGTATCTACCCAGCCTGGATTGATTGTATTAACCGTAATGTTATATTCAGCAAGCTCCAATGCCAAAGCCCTTGTCAAACCTACAAGACCTGCTTTTGTCGCGGAATACAAGCTGGCGTAGGCCTCACCCATAACACCTGAAATCGAACCGATGTTTATAATCCTGCCCCATTTTTTTTCTTTCATGTTAACACTAGCTCTTGCAATCAATTTTACCGGAGCAAGCAAATTAACTTCAAATATCTCTCGAATCTGCTCATCCGTCATTTGATTAATAGGCCCGTATATATATTCACCGGCGTTGTTAATCAAAATATCTATTTTTTTTGTTTCAACGTAACTTTCTAATATTTCAATATCTGTCGCCAAATCACACACACAATAGTTTTTGTATTCGCGTAGCAATTCAACATTACGCCCCGTCGCATAAATTGTTCCGACCGATTTTAATTCTTCAGCTATAGCTTTTCCTATACCTTGAGTAGCTCCAGTTACAAGTATATTAACCATTTTCAAACTCCTCTCTGAATTTCTTAATAACATATGATGCCATAAATATTCCTGATGTGCTTGCTACAAATGGTGTAGAAGAAGGTGTTATCTTGGTAAATTCAATAATTTCACCATCTTTTGTTTTCACACTTTCAACTTGTGATATTTTTTCCTTAACAAATGGCTTTTCTCTGCTTACTACAACAGGAATATCTCTCTCAATACCGATTTTTTTTAATTGATAAATTACGTTAGAAACAAAGGGTGCATTTTTGTCTTCTATATCTGCAATATCACATATATAAAGTTTTGTCGGATCAAATCTGTTTCCTGCTCCCATTGAGCTTATTCGCGGTATATTATTTCTGACACATTGCTCCAATAACGTAATCTTGGAACGCATTGTGTCTATTGCATCCACAACAAAATCAAAATCTTTTAAGTCACAATTCCCTTGATAAAAATCCTCAACAACATTCAATTTTAAATCAGGATTAATATCGTGTAACCTTATTTTCCAAAGTTCCGTTTTGCTCTTGCCAACCGTAGAATTAAGAGCAACAATCTGCCTGTTTATGTTGGTTTTTGAAACAACATCAAAATCTACTATCGTTAATTCACCCACTCCTGCTCTTGCAAGAGCTTCCGCACAAAAACCGCCAACTCCACCCAAGCCAAAAACAGCAACATGTTTTGATTTTAAAACATCTTGAAATTCTGAACCCCAGTATAGTTCGTTGCGTGCAAATATTTCTTTTTCAGATTGAATCATATAGTCTATTTAACTATACCATATCCCAATAAGAAAGTGCAAATAATAAATACAGCAGCCACAACTCCGGTAACTTTATTCAACCCCTTTTCTGCACTTTTTTGAGATGAAAAAATATGCGATGCACCGCCAATACCCGCGATACCATCACCTTTTGGCGAATGCAATAATATTAATATAATTAAAAACAATGCAGCTAATATCTGAATTGCCCAAACAAATGTAACCATTATTTTTTCTCCTTTTTACCAGAAATAAAATGAGCACGTTTTGAATTTAACTTTATATTTTCAAAAGTATACAAACGAGCGGGCCTTTTGGAAGAAGATTTTGTGTATTCATCCAACTCTATAAGCCCCTCTGTACTTAGTGCTTTTTTTCTGAAATTACGCTTATCCAATTTTTTATTCATAATAAGCTCATAAGCTTTTTGCATCTCTGTAAGCGTAAATTTTTCATTCAATAACTGATACGCCACAGGGCATAACTCTAATCTTTCACGAGTTCTTTTGAGAGAATATTCAATGATCTCTTTATGGTCAAATGCCAAAGGCGGCAAATCAGAAACCTTATGCCAACCTAACTCAGCAGACGTTGCAATATTCAAATCCTCTGCCCTAACTAACGCAAAATAAGCGCAAGTTATAACCCTTGCATTAGGGTGACGAAGCGGATCTCCGAACGTATATAGCTGTTCAAGATAAATATTATCAACATTTGTACGTTCTTTCAGTACCCTCAATGCTGCCTGATCAAGATTTTCAGATAATCTCACATAACCGCCGGGAATCGCCCATTTATCCTTAAAAGGTTCGTTAGTCCTCTTAATAAGCAACACCTGAATCGCATTGTTCTTCATTGTCAGAATAACAACGTCAACGGTAATCTCGTGGGTTTTTGTTTCATTAAACATATTAATCTCATTCCCTCAATGACTATATAATATAATAAACATGTAATATCTTATAAAATTACTCAAAACAATTGTTAACATATATTAACAATTTCAGCAATTACGGAACGTTGATATCCTTTATATATATACGGGGAACGTTAACGTTTGGGGATATTATGTTTTACAGTATGGGATATTTTAATAATCCATTTATGTTTAACAACTTTATGATGCCGAGGGTACCGTTTAGTTTCTTTGCACCAAACTTTGGAATACCTTTTTTTGTGCCGTTTACACCATTTATCCCTATACCATCTTTATTTACAAACAGTTTCAGCATATTTAACATAAGTAATTTCGAACACTCTGCAGGTAGGCAACCGGCACAAGAAGTACCTTTAACTCCACAAAATAACAAACCTGTTAATAACGGATATGCTGTAAAAGTCCAACAAACCAAAATAAAACCACCTAAAAAATCACTTGTTAAAAAAGAACTTGGTCCTGAATTTTTGCAAAAAACAAAACAAATAGCAAAAAATTTGAATTGTAACTACAAGGATTTATTGGCGCTGATGAACTCTGAATCAGGCATAAATCCTAAAGCCGTTAATAAACATACGAATGCAACCGGATTGATACAATTCATGCCAAAGACGGTGGAATATTTAGGCACTTCAACTGAAGAACTTAAAAACATGTCGGCCGTAGAACAGTTAGATTACGTAGAAAAATACCTCAGTATGATGAAAAAATCGGCAGGATTCAAACCTAACGATAAATTAAGCGGTGCAGACTTGTATGCGTTAATCTTCTTGCCTGCGTATGCAAAACAGGATGTTTTAACACAAAAAAGCGACGGCAAACGCTATGCATATAACTCAGGACTGGATTTAGATAAAGACGGTAAAATAACCAAAACAGATTTAGCTGCAAGGATTACATCCAAAAGAGTTAACGAGTCAATTTTTGCATAAATAAAATTATTACAATTCTAAATATTTCGTTGCGGTAAAAATCTTTTTCGTGTAATCTCATGGATATTAACCATGATTTGGAAGGGAAAAGATGGATAAGGGATACATTGAAAACGGATTTATCGTAGATCTTAGCAACGCAAGAAAGACTTCTGAAATAATATATGAATTGTCAAGAATTTTGGACATTCCGGAAGCACAGAACAAACAAGTATGCCTAAAATTAGGCAACGTTGCACTGTCACAGCCGGAATTAGTCAGTATAAAAGCATTGGTGGAATCCATGGATTCAGAAATAGAATTCATAAGTACAAGTTCACCTGAAACTATTGATTCAGCAAAATCTTTGGATATTGAGATTTCAGAATTAGAAAATGTTGTGGAAGCACCTGATTTTGAAATGGAACCCACAGTAAATCCGGAAGTCGAAAATGCTTTGGACAAAATATTCGGAGATAACGACTTTGACAAAGACGAAGATGAACCACAAAAAGAAGTCAAAGAATTAGAAGAAAGCATTGCCTATATAGAGGAGGAAGATGACGAAGAAACACTTGCGCTGAAGGCAGAGGCAGAAAAACTTCCGACCTTGTATATCAAAAAAACAATTCGTTCAGGACAAAGTATAACCTCTGACGGAAACTTAATTATAATAGGCGACGTTAACCCAGGTGCCGAAATTATAGCAAAAGGCGATATAACTGTCTGGGGCATTCTTGGAGGGATTGCACATGCCGGCGCAGAAGGCAATTCTCAAGCAAGAATCAGAGCCTTAAAGATGAATGCAATTCAACTGAGAATAGCTGACGTTTTTGCAAGAAGACCTGACGGAGTTAATACCCCGTTTGTACAAAAAACAAACGAATTTGTACCTGAAGAAGCAAAAATATTCAGAAAAAATATTATTATAAACAAACTACTAGAAAACTAAGGAGAAATAAATGAGCGGTAGAGTTATCGTAATCACATCCGGTAAAGGCGGTGTAGGGAAAACAACTGCAAGCGCAAACATCGGAACAGCCCTCGCAAAAGCAGGAAACAAAGTCGTAATGATAGATACAGACTTAGGACTAAGAAACTTAGACCTTTTGTTAGGCTTGGAAAACAGAATCGTATACACAATTGTTGATGTTGTGGAGGAACGCTGCAAACTTAAACAAGCATTGGTAAAAGATAAGAAAAACCCTAACCTTTGCCTACTTGCCGCAGCCCAAACAAGAGATAAAAGCGCTGTAACCGAAGAACAACTGAAGGAAATTTGTGAAAAGTTAAAGAAGGACTATGATTTTATATTAGTTGACTGTCCTGCAGGTATTGAGCAAGGATTTCAAAATGCAGTAGCAGGAGCAACGGAAGCGATTGTTGTCACAACGCCTGAGATGTCTGCGGTTCGTGACGCAGACAGAATTATTGGTCTGTTAGAAGCAAAAGAAGAAATTGAATCATATAGACTGTTATTAAACAGAGTACGTCCAAACCTTATCAAATCAAAAGATATGATGAGCGTTGAAGATGTTGTAGAAATATTATCAGCAGATTTAATCGGAATAATCCCTGAAGATACTGGCATTATCACATCCACAAACAAGGGTGAACCTATTGTTAATGATGAAAAATCACTTGCAGGCAGAGCTTATATGAACGTTGCCAAAAGGATAATGGGAGAAGAAATCGAATTTATGAACTTGGAAGAAGAAACAAGCGTAGTTGCTAAAGTTAAAAAATTCTTCAAAGGTTTAATGGGTAAGGAGAAGTAAAATGAGAGATAATATTTTTGCAGAATTGTATAACAAATTGTTGGGCTTCTTCCGCCAAGCCGAAGAAGAAGAAAGTGCAAAAGATGTTGCATGCAACAGATTGCGTGTTGTTTTAATGCAAGACAGAACCAATTTAACTCCACAATTATTGGAAAGAATGCGCGGAGAGCTTGTTGAACTTTTATCTAAATACTTAGAAATGGACAAAGATGCACTGGAATTGAATCTGGATCAAGAAGGCGAACAAATGGCGTTGATGCTTTCCATCCCGGTAATAAGAGCAAAAGACGAAGAAGAAATAGAAAAGGCTCTTGCCGAAAACGAAACCAAACAGCTTGATGATGAAAATGCAGAAGAAGATGAGGCGGTTGAAGAAGGAGAAACCGAAGAAGAAGCTGAAGAAAATGACTTAAACGCAGAAGAAGATGAAGCAGAAGCTGATGCCGATGTAGAATCTGAAGATGAAATTAAATCAGAAACGAAAAAATTTCCTAACAAAGAAATCTGTGGAGATTGCAGAGAATGTGAATTTTCAGACGACATAGAATGCGAAAAGAAAAATCCTTCCAAAAAAAGTAAATAAACAACAAAAAAAATAAGAAATTAATAAAAAAGCGATTAAATAATCGCTTTTTTTATTCAAAAATGAATTGTAACGATTTTTAAACATATAAAAAAACTCAATGTTGACACTGGATTATGTTTGTTTTACTATCGATATGCTTAAAGAATAGCCGAAATTTGTTTTCTTTAAGCTACAACCACCCCGAGAAACAGGGTTTGTTGTACGTGTAACACATAAAAAGAAAAAGGAATGCACATGGCAAGTAGTACTAAAAGACAAAGAATTCGAGTTTGTTTGAAAGCATATGATCACAAACTTATTGACGTATCATCAGACAAAATCGTAGAAACAGCAAAAAGAACAGACGCTAAAGTAGCCGGTCCTATTCCTTTACCGACAAAAAGACGTATATATTGCGTTCTTCGTTCACCACACGTTGATAAAAAATCACGTGAACACTTTGAATTAAGAACTCACAAACGTATTATAGATATATACGAACCAACTCAACAGACAACTGAAGAGTTAAGCAGATTAGATTTGCCGGCCGGTGTAGATATAGAAGTAAAACTATAATCGGCAGAAATTGAAAATTTAATAGCATTATGCATAATAATGTGAACTGCGACTTCCTCAAGAAGGATGTGAGGTGAAAGCCCTCAAGGTAAAGAAAAGGTACGTAGCGCTCGCAAGAGAAAATGCAAACCCAAAACGGGGCGGATTTTATGTCCGCACCAAGTAGGGCGAGCTAGAAAGGTAAGAATATGACACTAGGTGTAATAGGAAAAAAAGTTGGAATGACACAAATCTTCGACGAAAATGGTTTGGCAATTCCCGTAACTGTTATCAAAGTTGACGAAACTGTTGTAACTCAGGTTAAAACAGAAGAAACTGACGGTTACAATGCTATCCAAGTCGGAACAGTAGCAAGTAAAGAAAAACATTTAACAAAGGCTGAACTTGGTCATTTCAAGAAAAATGGTTTAAGCAATTACAGACACTTGCAAGAATTCAGAGTAGATAATCCGCAAGACTACAAAGTAGGAGACAAAATCGAATTAACAGTTCTTGAAAATGTTGAAAAAGTTGACGTAACCGGAAAATCAATAGGTAAAGGATTCCAAGGTACAGTAAAAAGATGGAACTTCGGCAGAGGACCAATGGGTCACGGTTCTAAAAACCACAGAGAACCGGGTTCTATCGGTGCAGGTACTACTCCGAGCCGTGTAATTAAAGGTAAAAGTTATTTTTTACTTCATCAGACTGTAATAAAAATGCTTTAGGATTTGTGGCATAATCTAATAATTTTTTTCTAATATCCATCGACTTTAAATCATTTGCTGAATCTAATGAATTGACAACCCATACTT
>CALVAZ010000017.1 GCA_944325675.1 Candidatus Gastranaerophilales bacterium | reverse complement strand
ACAAACGATATGATTCAAGAGATTACCGGTAATATATTGTTTGATGAAAAAATCGGTGGTGCCATCCATATGGCAGTTGGTGCATCTTATCCTGAAACAGGCGGGAAGAATGTTTCAGGACTTCATTGGGATTTGATTAAAAACATGAAAAACGGCGGCAAAATATTTGCCGATGATGCGTTAATTTATGAAAACGGCAAGTTCATTATATAAATTTGTCCTAAGCCTTGTATAACTGATTAAAAATAAACTCGTTGTCAATAACGCCCTCTTCGTTATTTGGTTGGGGCATAAAAATACTCGGATTATTTTCCGGAAGTTTTTTATCAAGTCTTTGTATTATTTTGCCTATAGTACCGTTTATTATAGGTTTAATCGGTTCTGCCATAAAGCTCCTCAGTAAAATCCACTTCTTATAATTTAATAAACGGATTTTTTGGACCGAACTTTCAGCTTTTTATAATTTTTTTACAATAAGTAACAAACTTATTTGACATAATTATTTATAGGTGTTATATTCAAAATCCGAAGAAAGGTTACTTATGGTAAACGTTAATCCTATAATAAGAAAGTTGTCATCTCTGAAGTCAGATCAGGTGTATTCTGTTGCCTTGGGTGATTATAAAGGTTTTAAAAAAGCATCGATTGATTATGCAAAATTGGCAGTTAAACATATTGAATTGTTACCCGAAACAACATCTCCAAGTATAAAAGTGCCTTTATTTTCAAAACTTGGTCTAAGAATGGCAAAGGTTTGGTTTTTAAATAAATTCAGAATAAAAACTCCCGAAGAAAAAGCCCTTAAAATACTTGCTAAAGAATACAGGGAAAAGCAGAAAATATCAAAGCTGATTAGTCATAGATAAAATTAATTTTTAAACGGGTTTTTGATATATATTTGACAGGCGCTATCGTTGGTTCTTTTCACGAGAAATCTTGCCGGTTCAAGCTCTTGTGTAAGCGGTTCAAGAATTTCTTGCATTTTCGTTATAAGTTTGCCTATATGCACAATTTCAGGCGAATAATACTTTGCCTCTACATATGCTTGTGCAAGTTCCAGATAGCTTATCATTTGCATAGTAACGTCCGATATCATTATTGCAAGTTTTTTTTCTTTTTTCGTTAACATTTTATCCCCAAACTTTCTAATTCTTTTTTGACAGGCAAAATATCTTTTTCCATGTCGTCTATTAACAACCCTATATGAACTAATTCTTTTTTTGTCAGGTTGTTTTCTATTATTACGTTTATTTTGTCTATTTGTTTAGACAAATTTTTTAAAACTCTGTATGCAAGTTTGGTAAATTTTTTATCTTCTTCGTTCATTTTGTTCGTTCGTCCTTCCGAAAATTATAAAGTAATATTACAGATAATAACATCTATAATGAAATATTACTATCTACAAATCAATATGGCAACATGTGAATTAAAATTTGATAAAGTAAGTTTATGATTGAAAATAAAGTTTCTAATATGATAGGTGCCAGAAAGATGACTATAGCTGAGGTTGCACATTTGACAGGGCTTAGTTACAATGCTGTGGCAAATATATATTATGGGAAAACAAAGAGTATAGATTTTGATACATTAAACAAACTTTGTTTTGCACTTGATTGTACCACAAACGATATATTTACCTATATTCCGGATTAATTTAGCAAAGTAAGGTCGTTTTTTATAAGGTTATAAAAATACTCATCAATTGAATTATAATCGGTAAAGTTGACTATGTAAGGCAGTTTGCTTTGGTCAAATTTGTACTTTAAGTCCGAAATTATTTCATCGAATTTGTCAGATTTGACAAGTATATCCAAATCAGATAGCGCTGAAAAATCCCCTCTTACTCTTGAACCGTATGCGTAGAATTTGTACGGGTAGTCTTTTAAAATATTTTGTATTATTTTGTATTCTTTGTCTGTAATTCCTTTAATCATTGCAGATTTTTGTCCAAATTTTTGACTAAAACTTCAGTATCCTTTATAAATGCAGGTATGATTTCCAAGAGCTTACGCGATTTTTCAAGGTTGTATTCGTGTGCTGTGTTATTTCGTTTTTCGTAATATTGCTGCCAATTTTCCCAATTATCAATGAATTTATATCCTTCCATAAACCGGAATGTGTTATTTACTGTCAACTCTTCTTCATTTTTGCCGTATATTTTTTTCAATACACGCTTCATCGTTTTTCTTGCGATTTCTAAAGTGTATTCAAATCTTTTTATGCAGGAATCCTCAAGCATATCAACGAAATCACAGGTTTTGTTTTCGTCAAGTTTTTCCATGCTTGTTTTTAGTGTTTGCAGCGCTGATTTTAAATTTGTTAAGTCTATTTCCATACCCCGATGATAACATATTTTTTATTTATACGCAACAAAAAAGGAGGCCAACGAGCCTCCTTTTTTGTTATTTAAGTATTTGTCTTAGGCGTTCACCAGTGACTTTGAACGTTCAAGCTGCAATGTGCAAGTTGTCACATCACATACACAAGATGGGCCAAAGTATTGAACGGCACCTGGGAACAGGTATCTGTCGTTCATTGCCCAATCTTCTCTGTTTTCTTCTAAAGATTTGAAAACAGGACCGTCAAGTTTAACCAGCGCTTTTTGGATAACAGGTTTCATTTCACCGTGACGTTTTTCCATATTCATCATCATTGTTAGAGGAATACCGCCTGCAATCCACTGATCGGCAGGTTGAGTAAGATTTCTTACTGAAGAAAGATATCCTGTCATACCGAAGTTGATTAATGCAAAAGCATTGAAGCCCAGTGAATAGCAGTAATCAGCGTCAAAGTTTGACGGGAATGCACATCTTCCTTCGTAACCGAAGAAGTGTGATTGCGGTGAAAACTTACCGATGTATTCGCCCTGAGATTTCAATTCATCAAGTCTTGTTGAAATCATTTCAATCAATAATTTTTCAGTTTCAATCTTTGATACTTGAACGTTTCCGTGCGGGTCACGGTCTGCTAACAATTGACCTTTGATTAATGCAGGAAGTGAATTGTATACTTTTGCATTTTGCGGGTCAAGTCTGTTTTCAACGATATCAAATTTTTCTCTGATAGTTGTTGCATTGACAAAATCAGGATCAGTTTCCAAATTTGCCATAATATCGTTAAGGTTTGCAATCATAGATTTCATTTCAGGAATAAATTCTATCAAACCTTCCGGAACTATTGCGATACCGAAATTTTTGCCCATATCGGCACGTTTTACAATTATATTGGTCATATAATTAACAATTTGTTCCAAAGACATTTTCTTTTCTTCAACTTCTTCAGAAATCAAAGTGATGTTTGGTTGTGTTTGAAGAGCAGCTTCAAGAGCAACGTGAGATGCACTTCTGCCCATGATTTTGATGAAGTGCCAATATTTCTTTGCGGAATTTGCATCACGTTGAATATTTCCGATAAGTTCTGCGTACGTTTTTGTTGCAGTATCAAAACCGAAAGAAATTTCGATTTGGTCGTTCTTCAAATCACCGTCAATAGTTTTAGGACATCCGATAACTTGAATACCTGCATTATTTTTCACGAACCATTCAGCTAAAAGTGCTGCGTTAGTGTTTGAATCATCACCGCCGATTATTACAACAGCAGAAATATTCAATTTTTTGCAAACTTCCCAAGACTTTTGAAATTGTTCTTCTGTTTCTAACTTTGTTCTGCCTGAGCCGATTATATCAAATCCGCCTGTGTTTCTGTACTTGTCGATAAATTCGTCCGTGAATTCTACATATTTCCCGTCAATTATGCCTGAAGGGCCGCCTAAAAATCCGTATAATTTGTTAGATGAATTTGCTTGTTTCAAAGCATCATACAAACCTGCGATTACGTTGTGGCCTCCCGGTGCTTGACCTCCGGACAGGATTACACCGACATTTCTTTGCTCTGATGTTGTCATTGAAATTGAGTTTTTGAAGGTAACAACCGGTTTGCCGTATGTATTTTTAAATAAATTTTGTATTTGTTCTTGATCTCTTACTGATTGAGTTGAAGAACCTTCAACCAATTCAAGGCTGTTTATCCCTAAAGCAAGACAAGCAGGTAGTTTTGGTTGATACTTTAATCTTTCGATTTGTAATGGTGAAAGTGTTTTCATATGTATTTTCCTTCTTTATTTTGTATACAATTACATTTTACTATAAAAATAAAGACTTCCAATTTCGGAAGTCTTTACGCAATTATTTTAAGGCAAAAGTCATGTCAGCTTCAACTGCAACTTTTCCGTCAACTCTGCCAATACCATGAGCTTTGCATACAGGTCCTTTGATTTTTAATAATTCGATTTCCATTTCGAATTTATCGCCGGGTCTTACTATATTTTTGAAGCGTGCATTTTCAACACCTGCATAAAGTGCAAGTTT
>CALVAZ010000016.1 GCA_944325675.1 Candidatus Gastranaerophilales bacterium | reverse complement strand
ATCCATCGCCCTTTGTGCGCGCTCAATTTCTCCAATATCAATAAGCCCCTCTATAATATAAGCATTAAAGTGAGAAAGTGTTGTAAAATCAGTCAAATCAGGTTTCGCAAGATAAAAATCCAAAGCCCTTTGGATGGATTTTTCATACTTTTGTTCACCGGTTAGTTGTGCAACCTTTCTTATTGGTTCAAGACAATAAATGTGATTCGCCTCAGGAACTTGCTTACCATAGGGTAAACCCCACTGAGAATAGTCCGCAGTTGCAATAGAGCCATCATCTCTTTGCATAGACAAAATATAATCCGCCCCTTTTATTAGAGCATTTTTATATTTATCGTTTTCATCCAAATTGTTTTCAACAAGAGCTGCCAAACCCTTTAATATCATGCCAGTATCAAAAGTATATGGAGTTGTAGAGTCTGGAGCATTCCAAGAGCCGTCAGGATTTTGGATTGAAAGCAAATAATTACCATAGTCGAGTGCTCTTTTTTTGTCACCGAATTTTATCAATGTAGGAATATAATAGCCCGTAACTTCAGGGTATATTGTTTTAGGTTGATTAGATTCAACCGCAATACCGTTACTATCTACTGTATATTTTTCTATCCACCCTTTAGCCAGATAGTATTTCTTCAAGTAGTCAATTTTGTTTTTTTTAACCACTTCATTCTTTCTTTGTTTTCTTTTAAGGGTAATTTTAATGCCTAAAACCGTATACACTTTTTTCTCAGGTGTTTTTGTTTTCGAAAATATTTTTTTCATAAATTTATGCTCCTTGCAGTCAAATTTTAAATTTTTAAATCTTTTTTTATATAATGGCAAATATTCTTTGATTATTTCTTCTGTCTTTTCCATAATTTCCTGTATTCTTTGTCCGGTTAAACTGCTATTATGCACCCTGTATGTGTATAAATCACGCTCAATATGCCCGATATTACCCTCTAGCATAACTCTTAGCCAAAAGTCGTAATCCTCAACAAGAAATTTTTCGGCCTTGTATTCGCCCACTTTGTCAGCAATTTCTTTACGATAAAGAAAGCAAGCACCGACACAATTTCCCTTCATCATATTTTGAGGAGAAACTTCAAGTGAAATCTTCTCGGACTGGCTGTTAGTTTCGTTTATTTTTGTAAAATTTGCGCATACCATGGCATCGTTTGGATGCTTTTGCAAATATTCAACCATTAGCTCAATTGCCTCAGGAGAATAAAAGTTGTCATCGGAAGTCCAAGTTAAATACTTACCGTTTGCAAGTGCAAAACCCGCATTTAAGGACTTTGGAAGCTTAAGGTTAACACTATTAGACACCACCTTAACCCTGTCATCTCTTTTGGCAAATTCTTCCATAATACTCAAAGAATTATCACTTGAGTTATCATTGACTACAATAAGTTCAATATTTTTGTACGTTTGAGCCAAAACTGACTCTATTGATTGAGCCAAATATTTTTCGCCGTTGAAAACCGGTAAAATTATGCTGACTAATTCGCTATTCATACAAGACTTCCTTAATATTCATCAATTTAAGTATAAATTATTTATATACGCTATTTTTCTCTACATCCTTAGTAACAATACTGCCTGCGCCAACGAGAGCACCTTCACCTACAGTCACTCCTGGGAGTATTGTTGCGTTTGCACCTATGCTTGCGCCCTTTTTAATCAAAATAGGTTCAAGCTTAAAATTTTTATTCTTTGATTTTGGGTACTTATCATTACAAAAAACAGCATTAGGGCCGATAAAAACATCATCTTCTATAACAATACCGTCATACAAAGACACACCGTTTTTAACTGTGACATTGTTGCCAATCTTAACATCATTCTCTATAAAACAATGAGAACAAATGTTGCAATTGCTGCCAATTGCAGCACCCTTCAGTACAACACAAAACTGCCAGATATTCGTGTTTTTACCTATATTTACGGATTGTACATCAGATAAAGGATGTATCATTTTTTACCTCGGTTAAAAATTCGTTATAATCCCTTATATATTCACTCTCATCATAATAATCAGAGGCTAAAACCATTAACTTGCAACCATAGCTAAAATGACGCATCTCTCTCCACATATTTTTGCCAATATAGAGTGCTTTATCCGGACGGTTTAGCCAAACTTTTTCTCTCGTTTTACCATCATCTAGCACAAACTGGCAAGCACCATCCATTGCAATAATAATTTGTTCCATATTTTTATGAGCATGCATCCCGCGCGCTTGCTCGGGCAGAGTATCAAAAATGTAGTAAACCCTCTTTATTTCAAAAGGTATATTTTTATTACCCTCAAGGGATACAAGTTTACCTCTTTCATCCCCAAAAACATGCATATCAAGCATTTTATAGTTCATTTAACACCTGCCCCTCTTTGCTTAATAATTGTAATCCTGCTTGCAAATCAGTGCAGACAAAATCGCCAAAAAGTTCTTTTGCTTTTTTGTTAGACAAAATACTGTCTTTAATATCACCTATTCGTTTTTCTTTATATTGAGGCAGATAAGGATAGTTGTATATTTCTTTCATCATATTAAACAACTCATTTATTGTTACACCCGTATTAGACGAAAAGTTAACAATTTCA
>CALVAZ010000015.1 GCA_944325675.1 Candidatus Gastranaerophilales bacterium | reverse complement strand
CTTCAAACCAACCTAGGACAGAGGCTTTTTCCAGATTTGTTTCTTGGCCTATTACAAATTGCCCGATGAGTTTGTCTTTAGCCTCTTGAAGTTCTTTTGTTCCTACGTATTCTTTCTTGAAGCGGTTGATTTCCTCAAATAATTTTGATTTTGCGAGTTCAAGGTTCTGCGGATTGGTGCCTATGTAGACGACAAAACTTCCGCGTAAAATATTCGGGTTAAAGCCTGAGCCGAGCTGGTAAGCAAGACCTTCTTGATCGCGTAAGTTTTTGAATAGTCTTGAACTCATGCCTGAACCCAGTATTGAATCAATTACCTGCAATGTTGCGTAATCCTTCATATTGTTCAGTCCTTCTGTTTGCCAAGCAAGGAATATCCAGTCAGTTTCTGTATTTTTATCTGTTTGAACAGATATTCTGGGGGTTGTGACAGGTGGAATTGAGTAATTTTTATAGTCAAATTCTGTGTCGCTTTTGTTTGGGAATATTTTTGTTAAACCCGCTATGGTTTTTTCTTTATCTACGTTACCATTTACGGAAATTACGATGTTTTTTGGGTTAAATATTGTATTGTAGTATTCTTTGATATCGTTTTGCTCTATTTGTGGAAGTGTTTTTTCAAGAATTTTAGTTGAATTTGAATATACTGAGCCTTTATAAATTAAGGTATTATATTCTTCGATAGCTTTTTGCAAAGGCAGGTCACGATTTTTTCTAATTGAGTTTATTTTATCTTTTCGGGCTTTTTCGATTTCGTAATCATCTAAAACAGCGTTATTTACAATTTCATTCAACAAATCCAAAGTTTTGTCGTATTCACCTTTTGTGGTAAGTATGTTTATTGAAAAGGCGTCACCTTTTGATGCCGGTGAAATTTTTATTCCGTTATCCTCCATGATTTGTGACAGTTCTGTTGAGGTATATTTTTTTGTACCTTTCAGCATAACGGTTGACGTAAGTTTTGCGGTTCCCGGAATTTTTTCAATAAATTCTCCGCCTTTTGCAAAGATGCTTATTGCTATTATATCGTTGGTTGTGTTTGGTGTCAAAAGCAGTGTCACTCCGTTTGACAGCAAGTATTTTTGAGTTTCGGAATTTTCGTTGATTAACGTAGCTTGCGTGTTAAGCGGTTTCTTGTCGGATATTTGAATTTCATTGTTCTTTTCCGGTAAGATTATGGAGACTGCACTTTTGCTGACTCCCAAATATTTGTTTGCAACTCGTTTAACATCTGCCGGTGTTACTTTTTTGATGTTTTCAATGTAATTTTCGTAAAATTTTGTATCGCCGGTTGTTACGGTTGTATATCCAAGCTCTTGGGCAATATTTGTAATTGATTCTCTTGCATAATAAGTTTCTCGTTCGATAATATTTTTAGCAAGGTTTACTTGTTCTGTGGTCACTCCTTTTTTTTGTATGGCTGAAATCTCATCAAAGATTTCTGTTTCCAGTTTTTCAAGGTTTTCAGGGGTGAAGTTTGCTGAAACATAAAATAAGCCGTCGTCTTTAAAAGTGGCATTTGAGGCTGATATTGCAAAAGCAAGCTGCTTTTTATCTTTTATGTTTTGGTAAAGAATTGATGATCTCCCGTCACCTAATATTGTAGCCAAGACGTCGAGCGCGTATGAATCATTGCTGTTTATATCAACTCCGCGAAATCCGATTAGAATATAACCCGATTGGGTTTGCATGTAATCTGTTTTTCTTTTTTGTGATGTCAATATTTTTTCTTTTGTATAATTGTGTTTTGGAACTTTTTTATATTCTGCGTTAAATTCAGATTCGACTTTGTCGAGGGCTTTTTGTGTGTCAACGTCTCCTACAATAACAGTTACCATATTCGAGGGGGAATAATATGTGTTAAAATACTGCAATATATTTTCTCGTGTGATTGTTTCAATGATGTCGGATGTCCCGATTACTTTTCTTTTGTAAGGGTGTGTTGTGTACATCATTTCCACAAGGTTGTTGTATACTTTGTTGCTTGGTGAGTTTATGTCTTTGGAAATTTCTTCTAATACAACTTTGCGTTCTTTTTCCATTTCTTTTCTCGGGATTAACGGATTTTGCAGCATATCTGCGTGCATATTTAAAGCTAAATCAAAATCTTTTGACGGTATTGTTATGTAGTAATGTGTGAAGTCTTTACTTGTTGCAGCGTTATTGATTGCTCCCTTCGCTTCAAGAATTCTGTCAAATTCACCCGGTTGGTGGTTTGTTGTACCTTTAAAAAACAAATGCTCTAAAAAATGCGATACGCCGTTATTTTCGTCATTTTCGTTTATGGAACCTGTTTTGACCCAGGTGTCAATTGTTACAATAGGGTTTGTGTGCACTTCTTCGATAATAACAGTTTGGCCGTTATCGAGTTTAAACACGTTGAATGATTCTGCATTACATAAATTCCCTATAAAAATTAAACACAGAGTTATAATAACTTTTCTCATAATATCCCCTTTTTGATAAATATTACTATAAATTCCAAAATAAAAAAAGTAGTTAAGCGATTATTTCTTTAAAATAAGGTGCCTAGCTGTTTTGTATATACCGTAGGCTAATAATGCAAAAAATGTATAAATAACCGGTTTTGGAGTTTTTTTCCTGTCAGCGGATTTATGTTTGTTTTTTTGTACAAAAATATCTTCGCAAATTTGGTTAAAGTCTTTTGTTGCCTGCACATGTGAATATAAAACGGGTTCTATGTGACCGTCCGGAACAGGAATTACTCCGACTACATACGGAGGATTTTTCATGTTACTGTTTGCTATATTTTCACGCACTACAACACTCATAGTTCTATTAAAACACTTATTGTTAAAAAATTGCCAAATTTTTGTATTTATATTAAGATATTATTACCTTGAACATTGACTTATCTAATAAAATGATGTAAAATGAGAATTATTATCAAGTTGAGGTTTTAAATATGAATTATTCAAAACAAAGAGAAGTCGTACTGGATGCTTTAAAGCAAAATGTTGTACACCCAACCGCTGAAAAGTTGTATTCTATAATTCAAATTGAATACCCTGAAGTCAGTAAGGCTACTTTGTACAGAAATTTAAGCCAGCTTGCTGAAGCCGGCATAATTAAAAAAATCGACGGACTTGAAACATCTGCTCATTTTGATCATAATACGCACCTGCATTATCACTTTATTTGCGAGAAATGCGGGAAAGTTTTTGATGTGGATTGCGATGTTGCAAGAGATGTTGTAAGTAAAACAGAAGAAATGACGGGCTTTAAGGTTGCAAACCACGAGATTGTATTCAAGGGTTTGTGCAAAGATTGCCAATAAAAGAAGGAGAAAATTATGGAAAAGTATGTATGCACTGTTTGTGGTTATGTTTATGATCCGGCAGAAAATGAAGGAGTACCTTTTAAAAAATTACCTGATGATTGGACTTGTCCTTTATGTGCAATGCCTAAGGAAATGTTTGAGTTAGAAGTTGAAAATGAGGAATAGGTTTTTTTATGGAATTAAAAGGAACTAAGACAGAAAAGAATTTAATGACTGCTTTTGCAGGTGAATCTGAAGCAAGAAATAAGTACACTTATTATGCTTCTCAAGCTAAAAAAGACGGATTTGTGCAAATAAGCAGAATATTTGAAGAAACAGCAAATAACGAGAAAGAACATGCTAAGCTGTGGTTTAAGTTTTTGCACGATGGTAAAGTTCCAGAAACTTTGGCTGCATTAGAAGATGCTGCAAACGGCGAAAATTATGAGTGGACTGAAATGTATGCTCAATTCGCTAAAGAGGCCAAGGAAGAAGGATTTGAACAAATTGCTGTTCTTTTTGAAATGGTTGCGAAAATAGAAAAAGAGCATGAAGAAAGATACAGAAAGCTTTTGGAGAATTTGAAAAACGACCTTGTGTTTAACAAACCTTCCGTTGTAACTTGGGAATGCGGAAACTGCGGACATGTTTTGGAAGGTGAAAATGCTCCGGAAATTTGTCCTGTTTGTAAACATCCAAAAGCATACTTTTTTGTTAAAGCTAAAAACTACTAGGAGATAAGATGTCGGTTAAAGGAACTAAAACAGAGCAAAATCTTATTTCAGCATTTGAAGACGAAGCTTTGGCCAGATGTAAATATTCGATATATGCAAACACAGCTCGTGCAGAGGGGTTTGAGGCTGCTGCACGAGTTTTGGATGCTGCTTCAAATAATGAAAATGAACATGCAAAATTGTGGTATAGGTTGCTCAATGATGGTAAATTGCCGTCTACTGAACTCAATTTAAAAAATGCGCTTGAATTCGAAAAGAACGAGTGGACCGATAAGTATTTAAAATATGCCGAAGATGCACGAAATGATGGTTTTGAACATATTGCCGAGCTTTTTGAAAAGGTTTCGGATATTGAACAGCATCATGCGGAAGTTATGGAAAGACTTTTGTTGATGTTAAATGAATCAGAAGTGCTTCCGGATAAAAACGGGAATTTCGCATATATGTGTTCTGAATGCGGTTGTATTATAGAACAAAAGGAAAGACCGGATTATTGCCCTTTGTGTAATGAACCGACGGTCTTTTTCTTTAAAATAAAAAGATAGCCGAAACGGGATTTGTGTAAAATCCTAAAATGTTATATAAATAGTTAGATAAAGGAGCGATAATGAAATTTCGTGAAATTAAAAACAATGTATTTTATTGCGGTTTAAACGATAAAGAAAGAAAAATTTTTGATGAATTGATTCCTTTAGAACAAGGTACGAGTTACAATTCATACCTCGTTAAGGGTTCTGAAAAAACTGCTTTGATTGATACTATGTATCCGCCAAAAGCCGAAGAATATCTGAATAATCTTGATGAAAATGGTATTAACAAAGTGGATTATATCATTGCAAATCACGGAGAACAAGACCATACAGGTACTTTGCCTAAATTAATTGAAAAGTATCCGGAAGCAATGATTGTTACAAACCAGTTCTGTAAAAATAATATTATGGAGATGCTTTTAATTCCTGAAGATAGAATTCAAGTTATAAAAAATAACGAAGAATTGTCATTAGGTGATAAGACTCTAAGATTTTTACTGGCACCCGGAGTGCATTGGCCTGATACAATGTTTACATATATTGTGGAGGATAATCTGCTTTGTACTTGTGACTTTTTGGGCGCACATTATACATTTGATGATATATTTGCAGATGACAGCAAGGAACTTGAGCATTCTGCAAAAAGATATTACGCTGAAATCATGATGCCATTTAGAAAAATGTGCCAAAAATACACTCAGCAGGTTAGAGAAATTAATCCTGATATGATTTTGCCAAGCCACGGTCCAATATATAAAAATACTAAGTTTATTTTGGATTTATACGAAGATTGGTCATCCGATGAGGCAAAAAACCTGGTTGTGCTTCCATATGTTTCAATGTATGGAAGTGTTGAAGAAATGATAAATTATTTGTCAGACAAATTAAATGCAGCAGGTATTAAAACAATTAAACATGATATCGTATCAGATGACTTGGGCGACTTGGCTATGGCAATTGTTGATGCAAAGACAATAGTGCTCGGGGCTTCCATGGTATTATGTTCTCCTCACCCTGCTGCTGCAAATGCGGCTTATTTGGTTAATCTTTTAAATCCAAAAGCCAAATACGCTTCAATTATAGGCTCATATGGCTGGGGTGGTGATTTGGTTGGTAAGCTTACAGGCATGTTGTCAAATTTAAAAGTTGAGCTTATTGAACCAATTCTGATTAAGGGTAAAGCAAAAGAAGATACATATGCCAGGCTAGATGATATGGCTAAGGCTATTGTTGAAAGACACAGTTAAATTTTCTTAATATTATTGTCAAAAAAGTCCTTGTTGTGTTTTATAAACACAGGAAGGACTTTTTGATATGAATATAGACAGTTTAACTTTGCGTAGTAGTTTGTTAAATTGCAGAACATTTGAAGCAGATAAAATTCCTAATTCCAAGTCTGTCTATGACAGCAATATTCAAAAATCTCTATATAAGAATAAGGGTATGAATATATATTTTGGATGTTTGGCTAAAGGTGCTGATATTTTTGAGAATGAATGTATAGATTTGTTGCGTTCGTTAAGGTTGCCTGTGAAGAGAAGATTTTCAGAATATGATATTACTGATATTGTGGAAAAACTGAAGGTGGTTAAACAACAGGAAGATAAAAAAAATATATTGATGGAAGCGCTTGAACTTGACGAAGAATATACAGGCAAAATTCCTTCCGCTGAATTTTTTAAAAAAGTTGTTGGATTAGTTGCACATAGGCCTGAACAAGAAAGATTCGCAATCTTGGAATTTGCAGCAGATGAGCTTAAAAATGCTACTAAACCGCTTGAAACTTTTTCTAAACTTTCGGCTGCTAATCAAGACAATCTTTGTAAACTCCTTGTAGAAATTGATGATGTTAACAGGCAAAGTTTATTTAAAAACGATGAGGCTCGGGAAAATATTGTAGGTGCTTTGTATGATACTTTCAGAGTACCTATGTATGCGCAAGAAGACATTTCTAAAATTGATTCTATGGGAAGAACGGTTTATAAAAACGAAAATCTTCAGATATTGAAAGAGGATATGGATTTTTATAAAAAACAAGATGTCTATGCTGATGAAACAGCTAAATCCAGAATTTTAGATGTTGTTGAACATATCTTGAGTTATTATGAGCAGAATGTCTAAACTATGCAGTTAATTTTTTGCTCCAACTTATACAATTAAACAATTTGTACTTTTTTAAATTACCTTTGCGTATTATTTTAAATACTGTGACACCCAAAAACTTCATCCTTTTGGTCATTGTTTTGTGTTCGTCAATATTTATATTGTGCTCTTTGAAAAATGCATACGACTGTTCATCTGCCCATAATTTATCATTTAGATGTTTTTCATCCTTCAAAGCTACGGTAGAGTTAGGTCTATCCCAATAGTAGTAATATGTATCAGGTACTGTGACTAATTTTTCTAGGTAAAATAAAATCTCAGGTGTAAAAACAACATCTTCATAAAACCTATTTTCAGTAAATTTCAGGTTAAGTTTTTTATAATTTTCTGTTTTATATATTTTGTTCCAAATATATGATTTATCGGGAACGTCACATAATTTTAGCTTGGTATTGTAATTAATTGATAGAACTTCATCAGTTATTTTTAGGTAAAATCTCTTTTTTATATCGTTTAAGCGTACTATTCCGGCGACTGCAATGTCAGATTTATATTTTTCGGCAGTATTATATAATTTTTCATAGAAATCCAAATCAACCCAATCATCGCTGTCAACAAATCCCAGATATTCACCTTTTGCTCTATCAATACCAACATTTCTCGCAACAGACTGTCCGCCGTTTTCTTTGTCAATTACGACAAAACGACTGTCTTTTCCTTCGTATTCTCTGAGAATATCAAGAGAATCATCAGTCGAACCGTCATTGATACAGATTATTTCAATATCTTTCAATGTCTGATTTACCAGACTATCAAGACACCGCCTTAAAAAATTTTCGCAATTGTATACAGGAATTATAATACTAACTTTCGGATCTTGTGCCATTTAAACCGCCTTTTAGAGTAAAAAATGCTTATATAAAAAGCAGGCTATAAGGCCTGCTTTTTATGCTTTAACAAGTTCTTTAGCAAATGATTCGGATGAACGTGTTTGAATTTCATTTTCAATTTTTGAAATAAATTCATCAACACTCATTGTGCCAACTTGCCCAATACCTCTTGCACGAACCGCAACAGAATTTTGTTCAATTTCTTTGTCGCCTATTACTACAACATAAGGAATTTTCTTATCTTGTAAACTTTCTCTGATTTTGTAGTTCATGCTTTCTGAACGGTCATCAAGTTTTGCCCTAATTCCTGCTTTTCTCATTTTTTTGTAAACTTCTTCAGCAAAGTCTACGTGTTTTTCATTTGAAATAGGAACTATCGCAACTTGTGTCGGCGCAAGCCAAGTTGGGAATGCACCTGCATAGTGTTCAATCAAAATTCCGTGGAAGCGTTCCATAGAGCCGAATATTACACGGTGAAGCATTACAGGAGTTTTCATTGAACCGTCTTTATCCTGATACTTGATTCCGAAACGTTCCGGAAGGTTGAAGTCTAATTGAATTGTAGCACACTGCCAGGTACGACCGATAGCATCTTTAACTTTAAAATCGATTTTTGGACCGTAAAATGCTCCATCGCCCTCGTTGATTTCGTATTTCATTCCGCGTCGGTTCATAGCTTCTTTCAATCCTGCTTCAGCTCTGTTCCAGTTTTCAAGTTCTCCCACGTAGCTTTCGGGGCGGGTTGACAGTTCAACTTCAAAATCCATCTTGAATATTGCCATAGTATCTGCAACAAAATCAATGATTTCATTGATTTCATCAACAAGCTGCTCCGGTGTACAGAAAACGTGTGCATCATCTTGTGTGAAACCTTGTACACGAGTCAAACCTGACAAAGCTCCTGATTTTTCTTTTCTGTAAACTGTTCCAAGTTCTGCCATTCTCAACGGCAGTGAACGGTATGAATATCTGTTTGCCTGATAAATAAGAATATGAAACGGACAATTCATAGGTTTTAAGATAAATTGCTCGTCACTGTCATCGTCTTTTTGGATAAAGAACATGTTTTCTCTGTAATGATCAGCATGTCCTGAAATTTCCCACAATTTAGATTTTGCAATGTGAGGTGTATTCACAATTACATAACCTCTTTTTCTGTGTTCCGTTCTCCAATAATTTTCAATTTCTTCTCTTACAACAGCAAGATTAGGGTGCCACAAAACAAGTCCGCCGCCCAGTTCATCTCTTGTTGAGAACAAATCAAGCTTTGCACCCAGTTTTCTGTGGTCACGTTTTTCTGCTTCTTCAAGAAAGTGTAAATAATCGGCCAAGTCCTCTTTTGTCCAGTATGCAGTTGCATAAATTCTTTGAAGCATTTTATTTTTTTCGTTTCCTCTCCAATAAGCACCTGCAACTTTTAAAAGTTTTATGGCATTTGGTTTTATATAACTTGTATTTGGAAGGTGTGGACCTGCACAAAGATCGTTAAATAAGATGTTTCCGTCTTTATCTTTTGTAAGGTATAAAGTCGGATTGTCGTTTCTGTGTTCTTCCAATAATTCTGCTTTGTAAATTTCACCTTCTTTTTTAAATTCTGCAATTTGAGCGTCTACATTGGGAATTATATATTTTTCAAACGTAAGATTTTGTTTGACAATGTTTTTCATTTCTTCTTCGATTTTAAGCAAGTCATCTTCTGTGAAGGCATGCCCGTCCGTCAAATCAAAATCGTAATAGAAACCAGTATCAGTAGCCGGTCCGATAGCTAACTTTGCTTGTGGAAACAGCTTTTGAACGGCTTGTGCCATGATGTGTGATGTGGAGTGTCTTAAGACTCCCAAAGTTGATTCATTTTTTTCCATAAAATATCCTTCTGTCCTTTTGGTATATTTGCAAATTTGGCTATATATAACAACACTTATATATAAATTTGCAACCGGGGTGGACCCCCCTAACTCTTCTTTTGAAATTGTAGCACAAAATAAATAATTAGGCGTAAAACAGTTTTCCATGCCAACTTTTGTGTTTATAATCACTTACTGGTGATTTATAAATCATATCAATATAATTATAAATCATTAGCATAATATAAAAAAAGGAGTAATATAAACATTATGGAAAGAGAAAAGATTATTAAAATTTTTGCAGAGAACCTAAGAGCAGAAAGAGCAAGGAAGAAATATTCGCAAGAGTATTTGGCAGAAAAAGCAGATATCACGCCTGAATATCTTGCAAGGGTTGAACATGAAAAGTATAGCCCGTCACTTGTGGTTATTGCAAAGCTTGCCATGGCACTTGGAATTACTGTGGACAAACTTATACCGCTGGATGTTTAACATTTCTTAATTAAGAAATATAGTTTTATCCTCAAGTTTTTCGTTTTTATTGTAAAATGTAAGAAAACGAGAAAGAGGTAATTGATGAACACAGTTGTTTTAGTAGGCCGCGTTGGTCGGGATGCTGAGGTTAGATATTTTGAGTCAGGTAAGGTGAAGGCGAATTTTTCTATTGCCGTAAATCGTTGGGATCCCAAAACCAAGGCTGAAGTTGCAGACTGGTTTAATGTCGATGTTTGGGATAAGCAAGCTGAATTTGCCGGTGAATATGTAAAAAAAGGTATTCAAGTTGCTGTAGATGGCAGAATCGGACAAAACAAATGGGTTGATAAAGCTACCGGTAACGACAGAGAGAACTTTTTAATCATTGCAAACAGTATAAGATTGCTTGGTTCTAAAAGAGATATGGAAGAAGCTATATGATAATTAACTCCAATGTTGTCGGAATTATTGCCGATGATTTAACGGGTGCAAATGATACTGCATTGCAATTTCATCTCAGAGGTGCCAATACTCAGATACTTCTGGACGATAATATTAATCCCATAAATACGGCAGGCACACAAACTTGGGCTATATCAACAGAGACACGCAACGTAACACCCCATGAGGCCTACGAAAAGGTTAAGCATACCGTTAAGATGTTTTCAGAGGTGTTAAAGCCTGATTACTATTACAAAAAAATTGATTCAACCGTAAGAGGCAATATAGCTGTCGAAACATTGGGTATTTTAGAAGTTTTACAGTGGGATGCAGTGGTTGTTATTCCTGCATTTCCATCTGAAGGCAGAGTTACTGTCGGAGGGTACCACCTTTTAAAGGGGGTTCCTGTTGAAAGAACGGAGATGGCGAGGGATCCGCATTCTCCGATTTTTGAATCACATTTGCCGACCCTTTTGAAATCACAGTTGCCTGAGGAATTTCATTGTTTGGTAGAATCGCTTGAGTTGTCTACGGTTATGAAGGGTGCCGGGCCTATAATAAGGAAATTAAACGATTTGATAAAAGCCGGTAAAAAACTTATTATAGCAGATGCAGTTTCAACAACTGACATTGAACAGCTTGTTTTGGCCATTGAAAAATCAGAGTATAAAATATTGCCTGCCGGTACTGCCGCAGCGGCTAGAGCCTTTAGTAATATTTGGTTTTCAGATATTGAGACTGACCATGTAAATAAACTAATGCCTGAATTACCAAAGTTTATCGTGTCAGGAAGCGCTACACAGATTACAGCAAACCAAATTGAAAGATTGGAGCAGGGCGAGGAGTTTGATGAGAACACTCTTGTAATTAGCTTGGATTTACCGACAGTGTTAGGCGGTGTTAAGGAAGAATTGGTTAACCGAGTGGTATCAAATCTTGCTGAGAATAATATAGTGGTGGTGCATACTTCTCAATTGATAAGGAATTTTGACGGTTTTTCCGATGAATCTCTACGTGCTGAATTGACAAAGGCTGAATTGGCTGGTGTTATAACAGATTTCTTGTCAGAGCTTGCCCGTCAGGTTGTCTCAAGAAAAGATTTGATTCTAATTACACTCGGTGGTGAGACATCTTATAAGTGTTGTGCGGAAATTGGTGCTACTCAATTACAGTTAATTGATGAGGTCGCACCTGCAATAGCTTTATGTATGGACCATAATGCACAGTGGATAGTTACAAAATCCGGCAACCTTGGCGGTGTAAATACTCTAATAGAAATTTTAAGATATTTTGACCACCACGAGGCTGTATAATGGACAAAATTATTATTACAACCGGCGATCCAAACGGAATTGGCGCTGAAATTACTATCAAGGCATTGAATGAGCTTGATTTGCCGGCACAAGATTTTTTGCTGATTTCTAACAAAAAGGTTTTGGATTTTTACGGCAAACTCGATAAAGAATATGAAATATTGGAAATTCCTTTTGATAATGAGGTTCAGCCGGGAATTGTTTCAGAGGCTTGCGGAGAATTTTGTTTTCAATCTTTGATAAAGGCTTGTGAAATAAAAGGACGTGCCATTGTTACGGCACCTGTTGCTAAAAAAGCACTGCATCTGGCAGGGCATAATTTTAACGGACAGACTGAAATATTACAAAAGTACTTGGCTCACGATAATCAGCTTGCTGAGATGCTTTTTGTTGCAGGTAATTTCAGGGTTCTTCTTTTGACAAGGCATTGTGCATTGAAAGAAATTTGTTTAACAAAAGAGCTTGTTATTGAAAAGGTTTCCAACTTAGAAAAATTTTTTGTTCAAAAACTCGGCATTTCTCGACCGAAATTTGCTTTATGCGGGTTTAATCCTCATGCCGGCGAAGATGGGATTTTGGGTAAGGAAGAAATTGAGATTTTACAGCCGGCGGTTGATATTATGCGAGCAAATGGTATTAATATAACAAATCCTTTGCCTGCGGATACTTTATTTATAAAATACTCGGACTATGACTGTATTATCGCAAATTACCACGATCAGGGTTTGATACCTATAAAGACAGTTGCTGGTTCTAAAACAGTTAATATGACAATAGGTTTGGATGTTATAAGAACTTCCCCCGGGCATGGAACTGCATTTGATATAGCAGGGAAAAATATTGCAGATGAAGCTGGTATGGTAGAAGCTATCAAGGCTGTTTATTATAGGCTTTAAGGTTGACAAAACCCTTCTTTTCTTTTATTTTTATGGTTAATGAAAGGGATAGTTGATTATGAGTATAGTTAGTAAGATAGGTGTTGCCGTTACTGGTAGTATGTTAGTGGCTATGGCTTTGGATGGTGCGCATACTTTTAAGCAGAAAAAAGAACTTCAACAATTAGATCCTGCTCGTTATGAAAGGGCTGTTGAGAAAGTTAATAATCAGTTGGTAACGGCTTCTACGTTGGAGGATTTTAGCTATAACCGACCAATTGAAAGAAATTTTTGGAACTCTGAATACAAAGCTGTAAAGGATTCTTTGCAAGCATTAAAGGCAAATGATGGTTTTGTTGATTCACTTCAAAGATGTATGCATCTTGACGGGCTTGTAATGAAATCTTATTTGGATGTTCCCAGAAAAATTAAAATTAAGTAGAAAAAAGAGCCTTTTAAAAAAGGCTCTTTTTTTATTAGTAATTCATTTTCCAACCTTCAGCCATTATTCTGCCTGCGCATCCATATCCCAATGTCGGATTCTCATCTCCGCAGTAGTCATTAGTTTCACTTGTATCATCCCAGGTGTCTTGACCGTGTGCTGAATATAATCCATTATTCCTGTCAAGTATAAAAATATCTCTACCTACTTGGTTAGGTTTTTGTGTACCATTTATATCAATTAGAGCATCACCTATCCCAGGAAATGACATAGGATATAACATCATGCCATCATTTGTTAAGAATCCATAATATGCTGATATTGCAAACACTCCTACGACCATACCATTTCCTCCATCAAGTTTGAGTACTTCGGTATATGGATAAAAATTAGCATCGTTTGTAGTTTTAGAGTAATCAACTATCCTAAAATATTTTGAAAAATAGTCGTTCATACAAGTACGTGCACTTTCATTAAAAGTTATACTGCTGCCTGAAGCATCGTAACATTTATGAAATGCCAATTGGTCAAAATTATAGACTCCTTCATCAGCCATCATAAGTTGAACACCATTATTTAATACGGAAATCCCTTTTTGTAAGCGGGTTACATATTCTCTTTTTTGATAATTTGAAATTAATGTCGGAATAGTCAAAGCTGCTACTACGCCTATGATACCGAGTGTAATCAATACTTCAGCCAATGTAAAAGCTTTAAAAATTTTCTTCTTCATAATAGATAACCTCCATTAAAAGTTCTTAAACGGGCAAACTTTCTTTTGCAGGTGCTTTTGGTGTGTTCTTTTTATCGTTCCAAAAATCAACTAACATACTGCAGAAGAATATGCTTGAATATGTTCCGATTGCGATACCTAATATCATTGCCAAAACGAAGTCTTTTGTTGTTACACCGCCAAAGAAATACAAAGCACCAAGAGTTATTAATGTAGTCAATGATGTATTGATACTTCTTGCAAGTGTTTGGTTAACTGAGGCGTCAACAATTTCTCCAAAAGACATTTTCTTTGAATAATATCTTAAATTTTCTCTAATTCTGTCAAATACAACAATTGTATCGTGAACTGAGAAGCCTATTACGGTCAAAATTGCTGTTATGAACAGTCCGTCAATTTGAACGTTATAGAAAAGTCCCAGTATTGAAAATACACCGCATACGAAGATTACGTCGTGGAAAATCCCCAACAAAGCTGCAAGCGCATAGTCAAACTTGAATCTTATTGAAAGGTATATACAAATTCCTAAAAATGCTAAACCTACTGCGATTAAAGAGTTTTTGAATAATTCTTTACCCATTGTAGGCCCGACGGAACTTACTTGGATAAGCTCAGGATTTTCATATTGGCTGTTTAGAGCATTTGTAATATTTTCAACATCATCAGAACTTTCACCGATAAATTTAGTTCTTATTGAGATGATTGAATTGATATTATTTTCGGTTTTTTCCTGTTGTGTGTTATTAACATTCAGGATTTGCAAATACGGATTTTCAACTCCGATTTTTTCAAGGTTTGTACGTGTTGTTGTTAAATCACTATTAGTGATTTTTTGTTTAAGTCCGTACTGCAAAATTGTTCCGCCGGTGTAATCTATACCAACCTTAAGCGGAGCATGGTTAGGATAAGTTACTGATGAATAAACCATTGCAACTATTCCCGGAATCAAAAGAATTGCCGATAAAATCATCCACAAAATTCTATATTTAACTACATGTACTACATGTTTTTTTAATGCAAACATTTTAATTTCATCCTTTCCTAGTCTAAAATACCGAAACGAGCTTTTTCACGTTTGGTTTCCGTAGCTTCGTAACTCTTGCCGATTTCGTCTTGTGAAAGTCCGAAAAGTGCAGGATATTTTAACTCACCTGTGCCGAATATCAAGTGCATAAAGTTTTTGGTTATAGTTATTGCACTGAACATTGATACGATTACACCAAGTGCAAGAGTAAGAGCGAACCCTTTTACAATGCTTGTACCGAGAAGATACAGTATTGTACAGGTGATGATTGTTGTCATATTGGAATCGAAGATACTCGTGAAGGCTCTGTCAAAACCTGAATTGATGGCAGTGAAAAGATTTCTGCCGGCACGAAGTTCTTCTTTTGTTCTCTCAAAAATCAATATGTTTGCGTCAACCGCCATACCTATTGAGAGGATGAAGCCCGCAATACCTGCAAGAGTTAGTGTTACAGGTATTGTCTTGAATAATGCAAACAATATTAAACTGTAAATAATTAATGCAATATCAGCAATCAAGCCGGGTAATCTGTAATATGCAATCATAAACAGCATAACTGCACCCAAGCCTACAATGCCTGCGAATTTTGATTTTTCAATACTGTCAGCACCCAAAGTAGGTCCAACTGTATTTTCTTCAACTATTTTGGCCGGAACAGGCAAGGCACCTGCGTTCAATAGATTAACCATTCTTTCCGCTTCAGCATACTCAAATCCGCTGTTGCCGCCTGATATTTGAGCTTTACCGCCATATATAGCTTCTCTGATTACGGGAGCTGATTGGATTTCTCCATCAAAGAATATTGCCATCTGCTGTCCGACCAGCGATTTAGTCAATTCTGCAAACTTCTTTGCGCCTTCGTCATTAAATTCAAGTGATACTACCCATTGACCTGTTTGATCTGTACTTAATGACGAACGGGATAAATCTTTTCCGCTCAATCCTGTTGGTTCCCAAGTCGGGTTGCCGTCTTTGTCTTTAGCTTCTTTTTTAAATTCCAATTGTGCTGTTTCACCTAAGAAAGCTTTTGCTTCTTTTAAATCTGTTACGTTTGGAATTTCTATCAGTAGTCTTTTTTCTCCTACTTGTTGAACTACTGTTTCTGCAACACCAAGTTTGTTTACGCGGTTTTCAATAGCAAACTGCAATCTCCCCATAACTTCAGGAGTGATTTTGGCAATTGAATCAGTGGTTTCAGCTTCAAGCATAAGACGTGAACCACCAACCAAGTCCAATCCGAGTTTTGTCGGCTTCACAAATATTATAACTGTTGACACAATTACAATAAGTACGATTGCCCAAAACATAATAATTTTGTTTTTCACTGTTTTTTCCTCTTATATAAATTATACTGATATTATTTTATCAAAGATAAAAATTAACTTATAGCCGATATGGGCTAATCTGCACGGAATCCGTCGATGGCTGAAAACAGAATGATTTTTTCATCATCGGATAATTCCACAAGCGGTCTTCTAACGTATTCTTCTATCAAGTTTTTATGCGCAAGAGCCGCTTTAACAGGCACCGGATTTGGTGCCATAAAAAGTTTTTTGAAAACAGGGAACAGTTTGGAATGCATATTCCTTGCTGCAACAGGTTCTCCTGTTTTGAAATTTCTAATCATAGATTTGATTTCTGAGCCGAAAAGGTGTGATGCAACTGAAATAACACCATGTGCTCCAACTGCCATCATAGGAAGTGTAAGACTGTCGTCGCCTGAATATATCATAAAATCCTCAGGGCAAATCATTCTCATTTCACTAACCATATCAATGTCGGGGCAGCTTTGTTTAAGAGCGACAATGTTGTCGTATTTACCTGCCAAATATGCGACTGTTGCAGGCTGCATTGTAACTCCCGTTCTGGATGGAATATTATAAAGAATTATCGGTAAATCCACAGCTTCCGCAACAGCTGAGAAGTGCTCAATCATCCCGCGTTGTGATGGTTTGTTGTAATATGGCACAACTGAAAGTATAGCATCCACTTCTTCTTTTTGTGCTAATTTTGCTGACATAACGGCTGTTTCTGTTGAGTTTGAGCCTGCACCTGCAATGATTTTTGCTTTGTTTGCAGCAGCCCGTTTTACGGTACTGATAAGTTCAACTTCTTCTTCGTGAGTTAAAGTAGGTGATTCACCTGTTGTGCCGCAAACCAACAGAGCATCACTGCCATGATTGATTAAGTGTTGTGCAAGTGATTCAACTTTATTGTAGTCAATTTCGCGTTTTGCGTTCATTGGTGTTACCATAGCTGTGATAACTTCACCTGCATCGTATCTTATTGGCATAAATATTCCCCCATTTTCCCTAATCTTCCACACAATTATATAACAAAAGTCTTAAAATTACTATAAATATTAAGATAGTTAATACAATTTGTGCAAAGAGCTTGGTTTTAATTTTTGTTACCGCAAAATTGATTATAAAAATCGTTCGTGCTAAAATTTTTTATATGAATTGGTGGAGTAATCTAGGAAGAAAAAAACAGGCTTATATAGGTGCATTTGCTGTTTTGGCGTCTGTTATGATATGGGCATTCATCTCAGCGGGAGTTATCACGCATGATTTTAACAGAAGCCAGTTGTCTGTTGACAAAGATCGTCAAGAGGCTTTGATAAACGGGATTATTCTTACTGAAACGAAAGACGAAAAAAAATACTGGGAAATATACGGTGAAACAGGTTCTTATGATAGTAACAATGAAGTTGCTATGATGGATAACGTTATAGGTAATTTCTATAAAGATAATGAAGTAGCCATGAGTTTTCAATCCTCAAAAGGTACCTATAACGCTACAAGTAAAGTTATAGTGTTGTATCAGGATACGTTCATCGTTTTAGATGACGGGACGACATTAAGAGCTGACAGGCTTCGTTATGCCGGAAATGATCAGCCAATCAGAGCTAATGGTAATGTTAAAATTACGAGGGATAATAATTTTTTGGCGACTGCCGATGAAGTCATTATAAGTCCGGATTTTGAAAGTTTTAAGATAAGCGGAAATACAACTTCTAAAATATTTGAAACTAAGGAGACAAAATGAAAAAAATATTAGTAGCAATGACAGCATTTGTATTTGCGGTCGGAATTGCGGTCAACGCATCTGATTTAGTTATAGAATCGAAAAAACAGAGTTTTGCCGAATCTGAAAATAAGATAAAATTTGAGGGTGACGTCAAAGTTTCTGTGGATGATTTGCGAGTTGTGGGAGATAAGGCTGATGTGAATATGACAAAAGATCAGCAGCTTGATACTGCAACCTTCTACGACAAGCCTTATGCTTACGAAGTTAAGAAAAACAAGAAAAGAGAAGTTAAAGCAAATATCTTGAAAGTTTCCTTAATTACAAAAGTTATTAAAGCGGAGGGTGATACTCAATCGATTGTTTTTGACGGAAAAACTCCGATTGTTGTTATAAATGCCGATTCACAAGAATATGACACAAAAACCGGTGTTATGGATGCTGACGGTACTGTCACGATAAAATACAAGGATATTGAAACTTATTCAAACCATGCATCAATAAAGACAGATAAAAATGGTGATTTAAAAAACATAACTTTAACCGGTAATGCAAGAGTTAAAGAAAAGAATAATGAATCCTTTGCGGATAAATTTGTTTATGACCCTGCAACGGAAATCTTAACTGCAACGGGTAATACTACTTCAAACGCAACCATGGAAGGCGGCGACAAACTTGTTTTAAAATCAGCTTATCAAGAATACAATAAAAAGAAAAATACCTACAATGCAAGCGGAAATGTACATGTTTGGTATCAGGATTATTACGCAGTAGGTCCGAAAATTACCTTCTATCCTGACAAAATCACAGGCAAACCTAACGAAATATATTTTACGGGGCGTTCAAGTATTACACAAGGTGTCAGAACAATTTACGCTGATAAAATCAGGATGACAATTGAACCAAAGGATTTTCAAGCCACTGGAAATACCAGAACTGTTATAAAGAATATAGGTTCTGGAAGCGATAGCGATTCAGGTATGACATTAGGGTTATAAGGAAATAAAAAATTCATGGAAGAAAAATTAAAACAAGCTATTGAAGCATTCAAAAAAGGCGATTGGGACAAGGCAATTGATATATTTACTTTGATATTGGAAAAAGATCCTAATATTGCAGAAGTTTATAACAACTTGGCATTATGTTATGCAAATAAGGGTGATTTTGAAAAGGCCGAAAAAAATTACTTAAAGGCTTTGGAAATCAACCCTAAAATCCCGCAGGCCTATATAAACCTTGCGGACATTTATTATCGCCAGCGTGATTTTGAACATGGTATAGGACTTTTAAATACAGGTATATATGAATTGCCTGATGAATTGATTTTGTCACATTATCTTGCAAGATTTTATATGGAGGATGCAAGGCTTGATTTGGCAATTGATGAATTGGAACAAATCCTTGAAAGACAGCCGGATAACTATGATGCATATTATGATTTAGGAAAGGTTCATTTTGAGCTTGGAAATTATCAGCTTGCGATAGAAAATTTTGAAAATGTTTTGGAATATAAAGAGAATAACGAATTTATTTACTATTATCTTGCACAGGCATATGAGGCAAATGACGAGATTGACAAAGCAATTTCAAATTATTTAAAGGCGATTACCGTCAATGATAAATTCCCGCCTGCGTATAAAAAAGTTGGTATATTGTTTATGGCACGCGGGGACTATGAAGATGCGATTGAATATTTGGAAGATTATGTTACCTTGGATATTCCAAAAGAAGAAATTGACAACGCCAGGGCATTGTTAGAAAGAATAAAGAAGAAAAGGGATGAAAAGTAAATATTGGATAGCGCTTTCATCTGTCGAGCAGATAGATAGCAGATTTATTCAACGATTATACAATTATTTTGGGGATATTGAGGCGGCTTTTAATTCATCGATTGCAGATTTGAGCCATATAGACGGGTTGAATATAAAGAAAGCCGAAGAGTTTGTTGCGTTAAAAAGCAAGATTAATCCTGATGAGAGGCTTGAAAAAGTTACAAGCAGGAATATAAAGTATATTACATTTGAGGATGAAAAATATCCTAAAATGCTTAAAAATATAGAAAATCCTCCGGCAGTACTTTATTATAAAGGTAGTCTGGATATTTGTAATTTAGAAAGAACTCTTGCGGTTGTAGGTTCCAGAAGAGCTACGTACAATGCAAAAGAGGCTTTGGAAAAAATTATTTCTGAATTTTGCGGCACAGATATCTGTATCGTTTCAGGACTTGCTGCAGGAATAGATTCGCAGGCGCATATTTCAGCTTTGGACAGCAATCTTAAGACTATTGGTGTAATCGCAAGCGGGTTGGATTTTTACTATCCGACAAGTAACAAGCATTTGTATGAACGTATCGAAAACGGTAACGGAGCTGTTGTAAGTGAATACTATCCGACATTTGAACCGTTAAAGTTCAGATTTCCTCAAAGAAATCGTATTGTATCGGGTCTGTCTTACGGCACATTAGTTGCTGAGGCTTCTTTAAAAAGCGGTGCTTTGATAACTGCAAATCTTACTTTAGAGCAGGGAAGAGAATTGATGTGTATGCCGGGCTTGATTTCAAATCCAAATACCGAAGGGATTTATAAACTTTTGAAAAACGGTGCAACACTCGTGACTTCGGCAGAGGATATTTTGAATGCTCTTAATTGGGAAATTAAAACTGAGGCCAAACAGATTGAGCTTCCGATGTTGAACGAGAATGAATCAATTATAATGAAAGCACTTGAAATAGAGGATAAAGGTGTTGATGAACTTATCAAAATAACGGGCTTAAGTGTAGAAAATTTATTGTCAGACTTGACAACCATGGAGCTTAAGGGCATAATAAAACAAGTCGACGGGGACAGATATAAGAAGGTATAATTTTGGCAGAGAAGGCTTTAAAAAAAGAAAATAAAAAAGAAAAGTCGCTTGTGATAGTCGAGTCACCTGCAAAATCTAAGACTATTAAAAAGATTTTGGGTGACGGGTTTCAGATAGAGGCGAGCTTCGGGCATATCCGTAACCTTCCGACTAAAGACCCAAAGACGGATAATTTAGGATTTGATGTGGAAAATAATTTTGAACCAAAATTCGAAATTATTCCGGGTAAAAAAGCTGTTGTTAAAAAGTTAAATGACCTTGCACAAAAATTTGATAATATATATATCGCCTCCGACCCTGATAGAGAAGGAGAAGCTATTGCATGGCATGTACGTCAAGTTTTAAAAGTGCCGGATGAAAAAATAAAAAGAATTGAATTTAACGAAATTACGCCAAAAGCTGTTAAATATTCCGTGGAACACCCGAGAGTTATTAATATGGATATGGTTCAGGCGCAGCAAACAAGGCAAATTTTGGATAAATTGGTGGGGTATAAGCTGAGTCCGGTTTTGTGGAAGCAGATGGGAAATTATAACCTTTCTGCAGGTCGTGTTCAATCTGTTGCATTAAGAATGATTTGCGAAAGAGAAGATGAAATCGAAGCATTTGTTCCGCAAGAATACTGGTCAATCCATGCCGATCTTGCAAAAGAGGGTAAAGTTTTTGAAGCTGAAGTTTCTAAATATAAAAATACCCCAATAGAAAAAACTATTAAAAATGAGGAAGAAGCTAAAAAGATTGTGGACTATTTGACCGGTGCTGATTTTCAGGTTTCCAAAGTTACAAATAAATCCACAAAACGCAAGCCCACAGCACCTTTTATAACATCAACACTTCAACGTGCCGCAAGTTCAAAACTCGGGTTTGGTGTCCAAAAAACCATGCAGGTTGCTCAAAAGCTCTATGAAGGTATAGAACTTGAAAGCGGAGCGGTCGGTTTGATTACCTATATGAGAACTGACAGCGTCAGGGTATCAGATGATGCAATGGCAATGGCAAAAGATTTTATCTTGAATAACTACGGCGAAAAATATTACCCCGAAACGCCGAATGTTTACGTCAAAGGTAAACAAAATGTTCAAGATGCCCACGAAGCCATAAGACCTTCTTATCCTGAAAGAACTCCTGAAAGTATCAAACAGTACTTGGATAATGACCAGTATAAATTGTATAAGCTTATTTGGGAAAAATTCATGTCCTCTCAAATGTCTAATGCCGAAATGGCGAATAAATCAATTGAAATTACGGCGGGCGATTATACATTGAAGGCAGGTACAAGCAAAGTTACTTTCGATGGTTTTCTAAAGCTTTATAATGATTCAGAAGACGAAAAGGACAAAGTTGAAGATTCAAAAATCCCTGATTTAGAAAAAGGTGACAAGGTCGAATGTAAAAAAATCAACCCAAAACAACACTTCACCCAGCCTCCGCCAAGGTACAACGAAGCCTCTTTGGTAAAAGCACTGGAAGAATACGGAATAGGACGTCCGTCAACTTATGCAACTATTATTACTGTAATCCAAACACGTAAATATGTTGAAAAACGTGATAAGGCCTTACATCCGACTATTTTGGGCAGAGCTGTTTCAAAACAGCTTGTATCTCAATTTGCTGATATTATGGACTATAAATTCACGGCAGGCATGGAAGAAAAATTGGATAAAATCGCCGACAAAAAGGCTGTTTGGAATAAGGTTTTAAGGGATTTTTATGATCCTTTTATGGAAGAAGTTAATTCAGTCATGAAAACTGCTCATAAAATCAGTATAGAAACAAAGGTTAATTGTCCAAATTGCGGAAAGCCCATGGTTGTGAGAACAAGCAAATTCGGTACTCAATTTTTGGGTTGTTCGGGATACCCTGATTGTAAGACGGTTATGTCGATGAACGTTCTCTCTGAACAAAATGAAGAAGAATCCGAAGAAAAGCAGGAAGAAGTTTGTGAAGAAAAATGCGAAAAATGCGGTTCGGATATGGTCTTTAAAATGGGGCCATACGGTAAATATATGGAATGTACCAATACTGAATGCAAACACAGAAAACCGTACAGAAAAACAACAGGTGTCAAATGCCCTAAATGCGGCAAGGGTGAGATTGTAGAGCGTAAATCCAAAAGAGGAACAGTATTTTATGGCTGTGACAAGTATCCTGATTGTGATTTTGTACTATGGAATGAACCGACGGGTGAGGTTTGTCCCGAGTGCGGTTCACTGCTTGTTAAAAAAGTCTTGAAAAAAGGTACAACAATAGCTTGTTCCAGCTTGAAGTGCGGTTATAAAAAAGAGGTCGCTGAAGATGTTGAATAAGGATCTTTACGAAAGATATTTACAAAAAAAAGCTAAAAAACTCGGGATTTCTGTTGAAGAATTGAAAGGTGAGGTGCCTAAATCTCAAATGGCGGAAAATATGCAGCCACAGCCTGAAAATGCTTCAACAAGTTACGTTCAGCCGCAAAATACGGCACCCGAAGGACAATTCTCTCAAGGTTCGGTATTTGCATCTCAAAATGAACAACCGTCATATTCTGAAACTTCATATAACCAACCTTCCTATTCACAACCCGTTTATTCACAGCCTGTTTATTCACAGCCAGAACCCGTTAAACCGGTTGAACCTATTGACAGGCGCGAAAATAAGTTCTGTGTTATAGGTTATCCTCTGGGACATTCACTATCTTCTGTTATTCATAAGGCAGGTTTTAAGAGTCTTGGAATTGATGCAAGTTACGAAACCTTAGAAACTCCGCCCGAGGATTTGGTTACAAGAATTAAATTTTTGAAAAACAATAATTTTAAAGGCTTTAATGTTACTATTCCGTTGAAGCTTCCCGTTGCGTTGTTTGTGGACGAAGTTGATAAGTATGCTGATATTGCAAGTGCAATTAATACGGTTATAATAAATCCTGACAGAACTATGAAGGGTTATAATACTGATGTAATCGGGTTTAAAAATGCAATACCGAAAGATTTTAATTTGACGGGAAAAGTTGCCGGAATCCTTGGCACAGGAGGTGCTGCACACGCTGCCTCTGTGGCGCTCGCTGATTCCAATGTAAAAGAAGTAAGATTTTACACAAGGAGTATTCCAAATTCACTTGAGCTTTTGAATTATATGCGGAGAGTATTCCCGAAAGTTAAGTTTGATGCTTATCAAATAGAATACATAAGGGATTTGTCTATGGTGGATATTCTGGTAAATACGACGCCAATTGGAATGTTAGGTCGTTCCGCCGATATGACACCGGTTGAAAAACCGCAGTTAGCGACACTTCCTGAACACGCGCTTGTTTATGATGTAATTTACAACCCTAAAAATACAATTTTATTAAAATTAGCTCAAGAATTGGGATATAAAACGGTTAACGGTGTTGATATGTTTATAGGACAAGCTGCTGCGGCGGAAGAGATTTGGACAGGGCGAGTACCTAATATGGATGCTATGAAAATTGCGCTTTTAGAAGCTCTGTAATTTATTATTTATTCATATCTCAAGGCATCAATCGGGTTGAGCAGAGAGGCTTTGTAGGCTGGGTAGTACCCGAACAAAACTCCGATTGCACCTGAAAATCCCAAGGAAAGTATTATTGAGCCGCTTGAAATTGACACTGACATTGCACCTGTCAGCTCTACTATTTTTGCCCCTACAATACCCAAAATTACGCCGATAAATCCTCCTATTATTGACAATAGGAAGGATTCTATCAAAAATTGAACTCTTATGTCGGATGCCTTTGCACCGATTGCCATACGTATGCCTATTTCTTTGGTTCTTTCCGTAACTGACACCAGCATAATATTCATAATCCCGATACCGCCCACTAAAAGTGAAACTGATGCTATCGCACCGAGCAGGATTGCCATGGTTTTTGCTGAAGATTTAATAGTTTCTTGCATTTCGGCCAAGTTTCTTATCTCAAAGTCATCTTCTTGGTTTTTCCCTATTCTGTGACGTAATTGCAAAAGTTCCTTTATGTCTGCTTCTGTTGTGCTTAAAATTTCCGCATTTTGCGCCTTCACGTTTATCATTTTAACGGTACCAGGAAAATCTGTCCCGAATACCTTTTTCTGAGCTGTTGTTATCGGGATGAATACCAGGTCATCTTGGTCCATACCCATACCGCTTTGTCCTTTTGTTTTTAAAAGTCCGATAACCTTAAACGGGACATTGCCTATACGCATAGTTTTGTTTATCGGATTCATATCTCCAAAAAGTTCAGTCGCAACGGTGCTGCCTATAATTGCTACTTTTGTATTGTTTTTTACATCTTCTTCAATGAAATTTCGACCGGATTCTACTTCGTAGTTTCTTATAAAGAGATATTCTGCCGTTGTTCCGCCGACCGTCGTTGACCAGTTTTGGTTTCCGTAGGTAAGCTGGCTTGTGGCGGAAGAATATGGAGCAACTGCCAAAATCCCTTGACAATTTTTTTCTATCGCTTCTGCGTCTTTTAATGTTAAAGAGGGTTTTGTACCGAAGCCCATTCGTACACCGCCTGAAGTTGCAGAAGCTGATCTTATCATTAAAAGGTTACTTCCCATAGATTCCATATCTTGGGCAATTTTTTTACTGGCGCCTGATCCTACTGCAAGCATTATTATAACAGCACTTACGCCGATAATTATACCTAAGCTGGTTAACATTGAGCGCATTTTATTTATCTTCAATGATACAATTGCCATTTTTAAGGTGGATTTGAAATCTATCATTTCTTTTTGACCTCATCGGATATTATGTTTCCGTCTTTAAATCTTACTACCCTTTTGCAATATTCAGCAATATCGGGTTCGTGAGTAACAAGAACAATAGTCTTGCCCATTTGTTCGTTCAACTTGACAAAAAATTCCATTACCTCAATACTGGTTTTGGTGTCAAGGTTACCTGTCGGTTCGTCCGCAAGAATCAGAGGCGGGTCATTAACTATTGCTCTTGCAATAGCTACACGCTGTTGTTGACCGCCTGACATTTGATTTGGCATATGGTCTTCTCTATTTTCCAGTCCGACTATTTTAAGAGCCTCTTGTGCCCGTTGTTTTCTTTCTTCTTCGGGAATACCCTTGTATATCATAGGCAGTTCGACGTTTTCCAGCGCTGTGGTCCTTGATATCAGGTTGAAGCCTTGAAATACAAATCCCATTTTTAGATTTCTTACTTCGGCAAGCTCATTTGGCCCCAAAGATAACATATCCACTCCGTCAAGGTAGTAGCTTCCGCTGTTGGGTTTATCCAAAGTCCCCAGCATATTCATAAATGTTGATTTGCCGGAGCCGGATGCTCCCATTATCGCAACAAACTCACCCTTTTCGATGCTTAAAGACACGTTGTTCATTGCGTTGAATTCATCATCGCCTGTTTTGTATGTTTTTATAGCATTTTTAACTTCTATTAGTGCCATTTTTAAAACATCCTCGGGGCTCGTCTTGTATTTGATGAATTTGTTGAGGTTTTACTGTCAGAGCCTATTAATACAAGGTCGCCTTCTTTGATTTTGTCTGAGATAACTTCAAATTTTGAATCATCATTTGCACCTTGTTGTATATCAATTCTTACCGGTTTATTTTTTTGCAAAATCCAGATGCCTTGATTTTTGTATTTTTGTCCGCTGGTTTCAGGGGTGAATTTTAATGCTATATTTGGAACGCAAAGAACATCTTCACTCTTGTCGGTTATAATTGATACGTTTGCGGTCATACCCGGAATTAGTTTTAAATCTTCATTATCAACGTTAACGATAACAACGTATGTTACAACATTTGAAACTGTTGTTGGTGAAATTCTTACCTGAGTTACTTTCCCTGAAAAGGAACTGTCGGGGTATCCGTCAAGTGTATATGTAACATCTTGACCTTCTTTAACTTTTCCGATATCTGCTTCTGAAACATTTACCTCAATTTGCATTTTAGTTAAATCTTGCGCAATAGTGAATAATTCAGGGGCCTGGAAACTTGCTGCAACCGGTTGTCCTAAGTCTATTTCACGTGAAATGATTGTTCCGTCTACCGGTGCTACAATTTTTGTGTAACCTAAATTTGTCATTGCTGTGTTGTAGGTTGCTTGGTATTGTGCAATTTGTGCTTTTGCGGAATTTACTTTTGCCAAATTTGCATAATAATCGCTTTCTGCTTGATCAAGCTCGCTTTTAGCAATGAAATTTTTTGCGTACAAATTTTTGTATCTGTTATAAGTTTTTTTGGACATTTCCATAACGGCTTCTGTGTTTGCGAGGTTTGCTCTTGCGTTGTTTATTTGTGCGGATGCTTGGTCCACTGATGCTTGAAAGTTCGCCGGGTCTATTTGTGCAAGTATTTGGCCTTTCTTGACTTCGGAATTGAAATCTACATAGATTTCTTTTATCAAGCCTGATACTGTGGAACCTACGCTCACTGTGTTTACAGGGTTTACGGTACCTGATGCTTCAACTACTTGAGTTATTGTGCAGCGTCTTACTTTTTTGGTTTGGTATTTTACTTCATTATTTTTTACGTTTATAACTATTAAAATTATCAGTGCTAAAGTCGCTGCTATTATTGCTATTATGTGAGCTTTTTTGATTTTCATTAATTTACTTCCTCAATTGTTATTGTAACATCTTGTGCTAATGCCATCGCTTTTTCAAGTGCTGCTCTTGCAACATTATAATTATACACCGTTTCTACATAAGTGTGCTGTGCATTGTTATATTGAACTTTCGCATCCTGAAGTTCTATAAAGTCGCCTAAGCCAACTGCATATCGGCCATCGGCCAGTTCAAAGTTTTCCAAAGTTTGTCTAACTTTTACGGCTAAAAGCGGAATTTGTTTTTCTAATTCTATCATGTTTATGTAAGCATTTTGAACTTCAAAGTATATGTTTTGTTTTAAAAGATTTATTTCATTTTCTGCAAGTTTAACTTGAAGTTTTCCGCTGTCTATTTCGTGTTTTTTACCTAAAATATTAATGCTGCTGGATACATTAAATCCTACATTGAAGGAATTTGTAGAATTCATATCTCTGTATCCGTAACCTGCTGATGCACTTATTTCGGGGTAATATTCTCTTTTTATATATAATAAATTCTCTTCCATTGCTTTTAATGTTGCATCATAAGCCTTTAAATCAGGTCTGTTTTGGTAAGCTAATTCTACTGCTTTTTCAAATGTGTAAGGGAATTCTTCGAATTTATAATCGGTTAAAACATCTACCTTTTCGACCTTTGAGGTCAGCATTGCGTTGGAAACATCTTCGGGCAAAACGCTTAGGTCATTTTTTTTATCTAATTCTTCCAAATCTATTGAGTAAGTGCTTTCGTTAAAGTTGAAAGTTTCCGTAGGCTCTATCTGATAGTCAGGTGTAAATGCTATGTACATTGAATTATTCAACTTAACCATAGCGTTTTTGTAAGCTTTTTCGGCGTCAACCAGTGTAACTTTTGAATCGCTCAGATTGACTTCTGCGTTAACCAAGTCTATTTTTGAACGTATACCTTCGTCAAAGTAGGCTTTAATTCTTTGGTAGTTGCGTTCGTTTATCTGTACATTTGCTCTGTTTATATCAACGGCGGCTTTTGCTGCCAAAACTCCGTAATAATTTGTTTTTACCTCATATATTGTTTCCAAAACTCCATCATCAAAGTTGAATAAGGCAGTAATCATGTTGAATTTTTGCATGCGGATATTTGCATTTGTTTTACCGAAATTCCAAATTAATTGATTTAAAGAGGCTTCGACACTATAAATATTGTTGGAGTTATAGTTGTTGTAGGATGAACGGCCTGAAGATGAGGAGCTGTTTATGGTATAGCCTGTTCCTACACCTATTGTCGGAAAGTATGCTGATTTTGCAATACCGACGTTACTTTTTGAAACACCGTAATTATATTTGTATTTTTTGATTAAAGGGCTGTTTTCGAGTGCTATTTTTATGCAATCTTTTAGTGTTACTATGCTGTCCTTTTCTATCTTAATTTCTTCAATAGCGCAAGCCGGTACGCTTGTCATTATTGCCAACGCAAGCAAAAGGGTTAATATTTTGTTTATATTAAAAGGCAAAATCGCTATCCTCAAATTTATATTCTATCCGACAAACATATAACGATTTAAGCATAATTTTTGTTCATTTTAATCATTTATTCAAATTAATTTTGCTTAATAGACCAAAAATCTCTTTGAAATAATACCAAAAACGGAATTAATTCAAGACGTCCCACAAGCATATTAATTATAAAAAATATCTTAGAGATTGAATGTATGCTGTTGAAATTCCCCATTGGCCCAATTTGTCCAAATCCCGGACCACAATCACCTAAAGTCGCAATTGAGCCTGTTAGACCAATTACAGCATCTTGTTCTACAAGTGATATGACTACTGAACTGACAAAAAATATGAAGAAGTAGAAAAATACGAATACAACAATCTGTCGTATAATTTCAGGCTGCACAATATTATTGTCTATCTTTATATTTGTTATTGCATTTGGATGCAGGATTCTAAACAATTCACTTTTCATTGATTTGAAAACAAGAATCCATCTGGTCATTTTTATACCACCGCCGGCAGATCCGGCGCAAGATCCGGTAAACATTGCAATGAATAAGAGAAGTTTTGCACTGAAACTCCATTGTGCATAGTCTACACAAGCACTACCTGTTGAGGTTATGAAACTTATTACCTGATACATTCCAGCAGTTATGGCATCAAAAGCTTTATAGTTATCCTGTAAGTATAAAGCCCCTGCAACAACCCCCGACAATAAAAGTGTTATGCAAGTATAAACTCTGAATTCTTCATTTTTAAATAGAACGAACGGATTTTTTTGTTTTATAACTCTAAGTTGTAATATAAAGTTTGCACCTGCTAAGAACATAAATACCGTTGTAATCCAAGTTATTGCGTTAGAATGATACCCCATGGTGCTTTCGGCGTTTGGTGAAAATCCTCCTGCAGCAAGTGTTGACATTGCATTACAAACTGCATCAAATTTCGGCATACCTGCCCAGGAAAGTAGAATTATTGCCAAAAGTGTAAGTCCTGCATAAATTACCCACAAAGCAGATGCAGTGCTGCGTATTCTGGGGGATAATTTTTCCTCCGTTGGCCCCGGAGCTTCTGCAAAAAACATCTGACGGCCTGCTACAGCAAATTGCGGCAATACAGCTACGAATAGCACAATTATTCCCATACCTCCAAGCCATTGTGTGAAGGATCTCCAGAAAAACATTGCCTTCGGGTAATCGTAGTGGGTTAGAATAGATGCTCCGGTTGTTGTTATGCTTGATACTGATTCAAATATGGCATTTAAAGGGCCAATTCCGTAAAAAGTATATGGAATTGCTGCAATTAATGCAAAAAGTACCCAAGATATCGCAACAATAAACAATGCTTCTGATTTTTTTATGTCGTTTAAGTTTTCAACACGTGATTCGGAAAGTCGTATGTTTTTTATACTCATTCCAAGTATTATAGAAATAATTCCTACAATTAAAAACGGAACCACAGACGATATGTCATGGTAATATATCGCTACCAGTATCGGTGCCAGCATCATAAATCCAACATATTTTATCACAAGTCCGATTGCATAAAGCAAATAATTTAAACGCATTATCCTACCTTAAAGTATTCTTTAATTCTTTCAGCATCCTCTGCCATTGTAAACGTAATCAATATGTCGTTGGTTTTTACTTGAGTGTCCCCTTTTGGAATTATTACGTTATTTTTTCTGTGAATTGCGCCCACAATAGCTCTGCTTGGAAATTCAAATTCCATTATTTTTTTGTCATTAAATTCTTCTTTCACTGAAATTTCCAGTACTTCACCCTGACCTTGTTCTACTGTTGCAAGTATATCAACGTCATTTTCTTCAAGGTCATTTTTTACTTCATTAATTGCTGAATTTTTAGGTGAAATTGCAATATCTATTCCAACCTTTTCAAAAAGCGGAATGTTTAAAACCTTTGCGACTCTTGCAATAACACGTTTTACGCCCAGTTGTTTGCACAAAAGCGAACAAAGAAGGTTCCGCTCATCGTTATTAGTTACGCTTATTACAATATCACTTGAACCTATTTCTTCTTCATCCAAAATCTTAAGGTTTGTTCCGTCACCGTGTATTACAAGTGTTCTTTCAAGGGTTTGTGCGAGATATTGGCATCTTTCATAATCTTTCTCGATGATTTTTGTTTTAATTTTTAAATCATCCAAACTTTTTGCAAGCATTGCACCGACGTTCCCACCGCCAATAATTGCCGCGGATTTGACCTG
>CALVAZ010000014.1 GCA_944325675.1 Candidatus Gastranaerophilales bacterium | reverse complement strand
ACTTCTCCTCACAAGGAACAACATAATCTATAAACAAACCCGGAATAACAACCTCATTAGGCTCCAAACAATCTACAAGCTCGTCTGCCTGAACAATTACCGTTTCTGCTGCAGTGGCCATGATTGTATTATGGTTTCTTGTGGTACCGTGAAATGAAACATTTCCGTATTTGTCAACTTTTGTTCCGTATATTAATGCAAAATCAGCACCCAAAGGTTTTTCAAAAATATATTTTTTCCCATCTATAACCATTGTTTCTTTATCTTCTTCAATAATTGTCCCTACACCTGTCGGAGTCAAAACTCCACCCAAGCCGGTGCCTTTTGCTCTTATTTTTTCAATCAAAGTTCCCATAGGAACAAGCTCTACCTCAAGCTCACCGTCATGCATTTGTCTGCCTGTTTCGGGATTTGTTCCTATGTGTGATGCTATAACTTTTTTGATTTGTTTATTTTCAATTAATTTGCCTCTATCCGCGCCAGGAGTAGATGTATCATTACAAATCATCGTAAGATTAGATACATTTTGTTCAATTAACTCATCAATAAGTTTGTCAGGAGTCCCGCAGCTTAAGAACCCTCCCACCATTATTGATGAACCATCTTTTATCATATTTATCGCTTCTTTAGCGGAAATTATTTTTTTCATAATTTATATCCCTAGTAACAATTTTATTATAAAAAAAGACTTTTTGTAAAATCTATGGATATTCTGTTACATTTTTGTTTAATTATACCCAATTAGGATAATAGTAAATAATAATTGTATGATTTTCTTTAATCTTTGCATGTCCGCCTTTTATAAAGTTAGTTAAAGAACCCGTAGGCGGTAAAAAGGTTAATGCCCACTTTAAGGGAAACACCCAAAGACTTCTGTCTTGACCTTTGACCTCATAGCTGTTTGAAATTTTTCCTTTTGGAATTCCCTCAAACTCAAAATTTCCTACAATAATACTTGCAGGTATCCCATTCATACCGCTTTTTATAATGGTTTCAACTCTTGCAGGTACAACCGTTCCTTTAGAAATTACAAGCTTGCCTTTATAGTAAACATCTTGAAGCACTTTGAATTGTATCGGCTTACCTTCATATACTTCTTTTTCAGACGAAATTCTTTTAGAAATTGCAAGTTTTACAGGTATTTTTTTTGTATCACTGTAATCATAAGTTAAATGTGCCGCAGGTTTTTCAAATTCTTTATCTTTCAAAGTAGAGTCTACAAGAGTATCTTCGCATAACATAGCAAAACAGTTTGAACCTAAAATCAAGGCGAAAAGTAATATGAAAAATTTATTCATATTTAAGGTCCTCATGAGTTCCTTCTTTTATTTTATTTTCAAGAAGTCTCCTGTTATATTGCGAGGTTAAAAGAAAATTTTGGTAACTGTCTGTTTCAAGATATTTATTATTAGCCAAAAAATAAGGATATTTTGTGTAGATATATTCGTAGATTATTGCTAACCTTTTAGATGTCAAATTTGTATTAGAAAAAGTATCGAATCTCTTTTGAGGAAAAGCTTTGTGAATATATGTTATAAGACCAATCGGGTCGTATCCCGCATTTACCATAAAATCAACGGCACGTTTATCAGCTACAATTTCATAAATTTTTGGGGCAATTTTTACTTCTATTGCACTCAAGCCTCCGTTCCAAATTCCACCGTAAGACTTTAGTGCAAGTGAAATACCTCTTGACAAAAATGCCGCCAATTCATCTTCATTGTCAATATATTTTATATCATCTTCATATAGAAGAATTTGTCTTTTAGTAACCTCATCAGCAGATTTTAATAATGATTTTTTTTCAGCTTTGTCATATGCAAACATAATTCTTTTATCAATTTTATTTGCATTCAAAACTCTAAACCCGACGTCATTTATTTTGCCCTGTATGGTTTGCTCATGCACAATAACCGAATCGTCTACTGCAAAACAATTACTAAATGTACAAAATATGAGTATTAATAAAAATAAAATTTTTTTCATAAAACTTTTTATAATTAACTTTCAGCAACAATAGTTGTAACTAATTCACCATAACTATTGAAATGACCATCTGTTTCTTCCACTATATATCTTAATTCCGGTTTACCTTCGACAGCATTTTCAGCACAATCCATTGCTTCATCGTAATCTTTAAATTCACCTATAAGAGTTTTTGTCAAACTTGAATGGTTTTTTTCTGTGTAAACGCTATACATAACACATCTCCTTTCATGAATATATAATACCATGGAATGTACCACAAAAGACAGGTATTAATATTTTTGTGAAGTTTGAATTAAATATTTTCTTTAGCTACCGGAGTATCTATTGAATATAAATCAATTCCACCAACAGCTTTATACAAAGATATGGTTGAAATTAAATAATTAATCTTATTTGATATTTCTTCTTTTTGCATCAGTAAATGTGCCTCTTTACAATACAAAACATCAATATCAGATGCTGCACCGATCTCGTGTTTATCTTTCATAAGTTTAAAAATTTGCTCTTGAATCTGCATGCGTTCCGTACTTTCATCATAATTCGCCATAGCTATTTTGTACCCAGCAAGCCCTAAATTAATTTCTTTTATTGCCTCCAGTATAGTTTTTTGATAATTGTTCAGAGCCTCTTCATATTGATATTTTCTTAATTTTAACATTGCCATTTTTCTTCCTCCAGCAAATAAGTCAAATGAAGGCAAAATACCTGCATTAAATAATTGCGAATAACTGTTAAATAATTTACCTAAATCATATGCATTCAAACCTATTTGACCAAAGATAATAAACTTGGGCAATAATTCTTTTCTTGCAATTCTTACATCAAAACCCATTCTTTTAATATTGGCTTCTTCTTGCAAATAATCAGGTCTATTTTCTATTACAGTTGTGTCATATTGAAGAGGAATATTTGTCAATAATATCAAATCTTCGTATTTTGCTCTTGAAGGTTTGCCTTCCTTCATAGAAAGATATACTTTTAATCCGCTTGATAAAACATCTTCTTTCGCTATTAAATTATTTTTTTCCTCTTTTAATTGAGTCAACAATTTTTGCTCAGCCAAAACTTCATTTATTGTACACAAACCGGCATCATATTTTTTCATAGTCTTGGCAACTATGTCCTCTTGGATTTTTACCAATTCATCTTGTATTTGTAAAAATTTATCTGTTTTAATTAAATTGAAATAGTCCGCTGTAAAATCAGAAGTTAAAGAAATATATGTAGCTCTTTCGGCTTGTTTAATTATTGCAAGCTGCTGCTCAACACTTTTTGTTTTAAGTCTGTTTTGACCCCAAATATCAACTTCATAAGTCATCGTTAAAGGTAATTGATAATTGTATTGGGCAAAACTTGGAATAACCAAATCTCCAAATCTTTGATCAGAAGATCTGAATTGTCTTCCTAATGAACCGTCAAAACTTAGCATCGGCAATTCGTTTGCAAATTGAATTTTTACTAATTTTTCATTTTCCTTGACTTTTAAATCTGCATTTTTTAAATCGTAATTAACTTCGTACAATTTTTTAATATTATCCAGCAAAATAGGATCTTGATATTTTTCCCACCATGACAAATTCAGGTAATGTACTTTATTTTGTTCATGTTTTATCTCTGCTTTACTTTGACGTGCGTATGCCGCAGGCATAACAATAGTTAGGGTTAATAGTATAATTAAAAATTTCTTCATATTCCTCTTCCATTTATTTTTTCTTGTGTTATGATTATAACACAAGAATATTTTATTACAACAAAACAAAAAGTACAATATGAAAAATAACCCCTTAAGAAAAAGAGTAGGAGCGATGCTGGTGGCAACGGGAGTGTTATCCCGAGGATTAAGCTTACAAACTTTTGCTGAAAAGGGCTTTGACATCACACCTGAACAATATTTGATATTATCTTTATTGGTTGAAAATGGTGAGTTGTACCAAAGGCAAATTTCCGAACTCACCTACAAAGACAGACCAAATGTCAGCAGAATAATAAATATTCTTGAAGAAAAAGATCTTGTAAAAAGAGTGCCTGACTCAAACGGCAGACAAATATATAAGATAATTGTCACAGAAAAAGGTAAAAAACTCAGAGAAAAAATTCACCCGGTATCTGTGGAGATAAGAAACATTGTAACAAAAGGAATTGCTAAAGAAGATTTGGAAAAGTGTTTGGAAATCTTGGGACAAATGCTTGAAAACATTAAAGATAAAGTAAATCTACAAATTTAATTTTATGGAGAAATAAATTATGGAAAATATAGATCATCATGGAACAAATACTGAAACTAACGAAATTGATACAAGACCGGAATATATGAAAAAAAGGGTAATAATACCATCTATTACTGCTGTTATATTTTTGCTATTCGGTATATACATTACAATTCACTCTATTTTTTACCAATCAACAGATGATGCCTTCATCGAAGGTCATATCGTTTCAATTGCGCCAAGGGTTGAAGGACCGGTATTAAATTTATTAATAGATGATAACCAATTAGTAAAAAAAGGTGACTTGTTACTCGAAATCGATCCCAAAGATTATGAGGTAAAACTTGCTCAAACAAAAGCTAAGCTGGAAGAAGCACAAGCAAGTTTGAAGGTTATGGAAAATGAAATTTCCAAATATCAAGCAGATATGACAAAAACCGAACACGATATATCTGCAACCGAATCTCAATTGAATTTTGCCGAAAAAGATTATGAGAGATATTCTTCTATGTATAAAGAGGGTATTTCTTCAAAACAAGAATATGATTCAAGTAAAAATAATTTACATGTAGCAAAATCTAACCACAAAGTTTCGCTTGAAAAACAACGTTCAGCACAATCTGCATTTGAAGCATCAAAAGCAAAACGTGATGAAACAGCCGCCACAGTAAAACGTCTTGAGGCAGAAGTTGAACAGGATGAACTTAATTTATCATATACAAAAATATACGCTCCACAAGACGGTCTGATAACAAATCGTTCAGTAGAACAAGGAAATTACGTCCAGATAGCTCAACCTTTGTTCGCAATTGTTCCGGAAAAAATGTGGATAGTTGCAAACTTTAAAGAAACTCAAATTGCTAACATGAAACCCGGACAACCTGTAGAAATTAAGATTGATACCTTTAGAGGCAAAAAATTTGAAGGTAAAGTTGACAGCATTCAACGAGCAACAGGTGCTAAGGCAAGTCTTTTCCCGCCTGAAAATGCTGTCGGAAGTTATGTAAAAATTGTTCAAAGAGTTCCTGTAAAAATTGTATTTACAGAAGATATTTCTAAATACAATATTGTTCCGGGAATGTCCGTAGTACCTGAAGTAAGGGTTAAATAATAATGGCAGAAGAAATTGCAAAAACCGCTGAGAAAAAAGTCCCGTTGTGGCTAATCTCCGTATCAATACTTCTACCTACAGCCTTTGCGATGCTTGCAACATCCGCGACAAACGTTGCAATACCTCATATTGCCGGATATTTTGGTTCTACCGTTGATGAAGCTAACTGGGTTATAACATCTTATATGATTGCAAATGCTTGTTTAATCCTTATGACAGGCTGGTTGGAAAATCTTATGGGTAGAAAAAACTTTTTGAAAGTTTTTATATCCATTTTTACTGTTGGCTCACTAATTTGTGCAGTAGCGCCTAATTTGAACTTTTTGGTACTTGGAAGATTAGTACAAGGTATCGGTGGCGGACCAATGATGCCGATTTCACAAGCTATATTGCTTGCAAGTTTCCCTTTTGAAAAAAGAGGGCTTGCAATGTCATTGTTTGGACTTGCAGTAATGGTGTTTTCGATTTTAGGGCCGTCTTTTGGAGGTTTTATTGTTGATAATTCAGCTTGGCAGTGGATTTATTATATAAACATTCCTATAGGAATTCTATCTGTTATTCTTGTTCATTGTAATATTCCGGAGCTTGAAATAAGAAAAAAAATTGAAAAAATCGATTTCCCCGGGATGATAGCTCTCGTAATTTGGCTTTTAACCATGCAGGTAGTATTGGATAAAGGACAACAATATAACTGGTTTGATTGTGCTTGGATATCCTGGCTTGCGGGAATTTCTGCTTGTGCTATGGCATTTTTTATTGTTTGGGAGCTAGAGTGTAAATATGCGTTGGTAAATTTGCGAATTTTTAAAGATAAGAACTTCTTTATAGGGACCCTTTTGGGTTCATCCGTAAACGTTATAATTTATGTAACAATCCTTTTGTTGCCGCAATTTTTGCAAAATATGATGGGCTATACAGCAATGATAAGCGGATTTTCTCTGGCACCACGCGTTATTTCATGTGTAATAATGCTTCTTATAATCGGACCTTTAATGAATATCGTTGATAACAGGTTTTTAATCTCCTCCGGCTTTTTCTTTCTGGGTCTTTCAACTATAATGTTTATGAATTTGAATTTATCCGTATCATTTACTTACGTAGCTATACCAAATATTATTATGGGTATCGGAGTAATCCTTGTATTTATACCTGTTTCATCTTTAGTATTGGGAACTTTGCCAAAATCAGAACTATCTAACGGTGCAAGTTTGCACAGTTTGTGTAAATGCGTTGCAACAGCTTTTGTTATTTCTATGTCATCAACTTTGGTCGCAAGGCACTCACAAATGCATCAGGTATATCTCGTAAGACATCTTTCAAATTTCAATTTAATATTCCAGCAAAAATTCGCTGCAATGGTACATTCTTTTATGTCATCAGCCTCTGGTGTTTACGCTCAACATAAGGCAAATGCTTATTTTTATAAACAATTAATTTCACAATCAAGATTAATGGCTTTTGTTGATATATTTGAATTGTTTGCTTTATTGGCCTTTATTTTGATACCATATGCCTTTGCATTAAAAGTAAATATCAAAAAACGCGAAGAAAATTAGTATTGCATTTTGAAAAATTAACTTTTATAATCAAAAAAAAGGAGTATTTATATGGTTGAAATGAATTTAAAAATTGATAGAGATAAATGTATCCATTGTGGCAAATGTATTAGTGATTGTATGGTTGGTGCAATAGAATTTGATGAAGATAAATTCCCCCAAGTTGCAAAAGGCGGGGAAAACAGATGTATGAAATGCCAACATTGTCTCGCAATTTGTCCTGTCGGAGCTTTATCTATTCTTGATAAATCTCCTGAAAATTCAGAAGCTATACAAGAATATAATCCTGATGAGATTTTAAATCTAATAAAAAACAGAAGAAGTTACAGACAATATAAAAAAGAAAATTTAGCACCTGAGATTATGGCAAAATTGAAAGATATGCTAAACTGGGTTCCGACAGGAGTTAATAATCATAACTTACATTTTTCATTCATCGACGATATTGACGTTATGGATGAATTCAGAGAATACACAAATAAAAAACTTATTGAGGTCGTTTCAAAACCTATAATTGGCGGTGCATTGAAAAAATTTGAACGCTATAAAAAGGCCCTTTTGAAAGGCAATGATATAGTTTTTAGAGGGGCTCCGCATATGTTAGTGGTATCATCTCCGATTGATGCGCCTTGTAAAGATATAGATCCTGTAATAGCTTTAAGTTATTTTGAATTATACGCACAAAGTTTGGGCGTAGGAACAGTATGGTGCGGTATTGCTTATGGAGTCTTGAGATTTTTCCCTGAATTATGTAAACAACTTGAAATTCCTGATACACATAAAGTTTCATATGTCATGCTTTTTGGACCTGCAGACGTAAAATATCAAAGATCCACTCAGCCTGAACCGTTCAAGATGGTTTCCGTTAACAAAGGACATCGTGAAATGTCCTTTGTAGAAAAGATTAAAAGATTTATCGTTAACGGTAAATAACTAAAAATCTCTTGGTTTAACACCCTTAAGCCAGTTTGATTCTATCTGCTCCAAAGAAATACCTTTTGTTTCGGGAACAAAGAAGAATACAAAGAGTATACATAAGAAAGATACCGCAGCAAAGCCCCAAAAGGTTATTGCTCCACCGAGTCTGTTAATAAGAATCGGGAAACTTCCTACAACAAAGAAGTTAAAAGCAAAGTTTGATACGGTGCATATACTCATTGCTAAACCTCTTACTTTAAGAGGGAAAACTTCCGATACCAAAATCCAACCGATAGGTCCCAAACTGAATGCAAAACATACTATATATGCAACCAAACTTCCAACAGCAACCCATTTTAAGTTTGCACCCAAAACAGCTTCAAATTGGAAAGCACAACCCAGTGCCAAAAGACTCAACATGACACCTGTCAATCCAAAATATAGCAGAGGTTTTCTACCAAGCCTATCTGTGAAGAATATTGCAATTATTGTCATTAAAAAGTTTACTATACCGATACCAGTAGTTGCATAAATAGCGTTTAAATTTGAATCAAAACCGGCTATTTTAAATATTGTTGGTGCATAGTAAATAATTGTATTTATACCTGTACAAATTTGTGCAAACATTATACCTATACCAACAACAAAAGGCATTATCATCCATTTTTTAAATCTGAATTTTTCATTTGAACTATTTGCATCAGGTTTTAATGTTTCCTTGATTTGTCTTATTTCCTCATCAGCATCAATGTCCGGCTCTATTTTACTAAAAACTTTTTTAGCTTCTTCATCTCTGTTTTTGCTGACAAGCCACCTTGGCGTATCGCTCAAAAACATCATACCTACAAGAAGAATTAATCCTGGGAATACACCTGCGAACAACATCCAGCGCCAGCTATAAACCGCTTGAGCAAATGCCGCATTAATTACGTATGAAAATAAAATCCCTGCAGTAATCGCCCATTGATATAAAGAAACAAGTGTTCCTCTGAGCTGTTTTGGAGAAACTTCAGATAAATACAAAGGTACAACAAAGTTAACAATACCAACAGCCAAGCCTACAAGTATTCTTGATAAAATAAGAACATAAATATTAGGCGCAAATCCACAAAGAATTGAGCCCACAATAAAAATTATTGCCGTTGCTATAATGATTTTTTTACGTCCGAAAATATCTGCTAAAATCCCATTAGTAGCGGCGCCAATTACTGCGCCAATTAAAACAGAACTTACTAAAAATCCTTGAATGTAATCCGTCAAATCCCAAGTTTCGTTTATATACAACAGTGCACCTGATATTACACCTGTATCAAAGCCTGACAACAATCCGCCCAAAGATGCCACAATGGCAACAACATACAACCATAAATATTTCATAAAATCTGCTCCAGAAAACGTGTTTACCTTTTAATTATAACTCATTTTTTGACTTTTTCAATACTTGATTTTTACGATAAATTAAAGGGAATATTTAAATACAGGACTTATAGATTAATTTTTATTAACTATGCTTTATTTTTAATGGTTTTTATATTTTAATAAACTATATATATGTACTAATAGACAAAAACTAATATAAATATGTAATATTATTATGATAAAGATTAAAGAAATTCCTGTCGGTAACATATTTTCTAAAACCTCTTATAAGGGATATAGCTATGTAATAAACCCATATACCGGATGTGCAAGTGGTTGTACGTTTTGTCATGCATGCTTTATGCAGCAGTTTACAAATCATATTGATGAAAATTGGGGAGAATTCATAGACGTAAAACGCTGGGACGGTATTGTAAGAACCAAACGTACAGTAAAAGGTCGTAATATATTAATGAGTACTGTAACAGATCCATATAATCCTATCGAGAAAGAATACAGAAACACCAGATATATCCTTGAAAAACTTCAGGAAATTGGTTGTAATTTAACCGTATGCACAAGATCAGATTTGGTTTTAAGGGATATAGATATTTTAAAAGATATGAAAGCAAATGTTGTAATTTCCGTTAACACATTGGATGAAAATTTTGTAAAAGGCTGCGAAAATACGACATCAATTCAAGGAAGACTGGCTGCTTTAGAACAACTACATAATGAAGGAATATACACAATTCTTTCTGTATCACCAATATTTCCTTATATAACCGATTTTGAAGAAATTATTGAAACATCAAAAAATTATGTAAATGAATATTGGTTTGAAAATTTGAATTTAAGGCAACCTTACAAAACTACGGTTTTAAACTTTATTCAACATACATATCCTGAATATGCTGAACAGTATAATAATATATATCTTGAAAAAGACAATGAATACTGGTTCTTTTTGAAGCATAACATTATGAGATACTGTCAAAAAAATAATTTAAAATACAAAATAGACTTTAGACACAGTTAAAACCGTCTTTTGTCAGCTCATACACTTTGTATTCTTCATTAAAATTACCAACAACCGAAAGCATGAAGTTTTCTTGAAATTGGGTCGTTATCTTAGTTTTTGGTGAACCTTGAAGCTTTATTCCTGCTTCATATTCAGTCCAAAACTTGTAAAATAATTCTTTTGAAATATTTTCACCTTTGTAATTATATCTTGCAAAAAGCTCTTTAAAATTTCTTTCTTTCATAAATTCAATATCCGCACCGATGGGATTTTCATCAAATGCCGCAAGAACAATATTTTTCGAATGAGAAATGCTGAAATGGAGCTTACTATTTTTAAAACGGGGTTTTTTGTTAACTGTTTCTATATCACTATTTGCGAGTTGAAAAAAATTTTTAGCTGCAGTTTTAACCAAAAATCTGCCAAAACAATGTTGCTTTTCTTTTTCTTCAGATAAAAACTTTCTGTCACCAAAGGTTCTTAATAAGTCTTTATCAATTAAATATTTTTCAGTATCAATATAAAAAATTTTCATAAAACAATAATACCATATATAAATAAAAAAAAATTACTAGTTAAACTATTTATATCCAACCGGGCAATTTTGTTTTATCCTATTGCAGGATAAAATTATTATACTTTCAGAAAGGCGGATTTATGTTTAAAGATACACAACTCAATTGTGCAAATTTTGATACCAAAATAATAAATAATACAGACTTGGAAAGCATTAAAAAGAACTTTATTGAAATTCTCACACATGATCTCAAAACACCTATATTAGCGCAAATAAGAGTTCTGGACATGATAATAGAAGGTCAATTCGGCACTTTAAGCGATGAACAACTTGAAATGCTCAACCTGACATTAGAATCATGTAATTACATGTACACTATGGTCGCTACGTTAATTTCAACGTACAAATTTGATATTGAAGCTCCGGAGCTTAATTATTCACACTTTAATATTATGCAGATTATAGAAAATACTGTCAAAAAGACACAACATTTTTTATCAGAAAATAATAT
>CALVAZ010000013.1 GCA_944325675.1 Candidatus Gastranaerophilales bacterium | reverse complement strand
TTCTTCAATAATGCCATTTATGTTTGATTTTGAATTTTTGATTATTTCTTTTTGTTTTTCCACAGCCCACATTAGGTTTACGGCTGTTGGACGAGATGTTGCCATATAGTCGGCTTTTTCAAGTAGTTTTTTAATAAAATCTTCGCGAGACAAATTCCCTTTAGCAAGCTCTTGAGCGTAAAGTATGACACCATGGGCGCCTGCAATCCCGATTGCCGGTGCGCCTCTTACAATCATTGTTTTTATTGCGTCAAACATTTCTTGACCGCTTTTTATATCAACATATTTAAATTCATACGGAAAAAGAGTCTGGTCGACCATTCTTGAATATGTATCAATCCATTGTATGGTTCTTATTTTTGATTTGAATTCAGACATTATATCCTCACTTTAATTTAAAATGTTCGTCTTCATTTTTTTGGTTTAATATTTTGAAAAAATCAATACCGTAATATGTCAAAAATCCCGAAAAAGCATTAATTGTGGCAGAAAGTACTCCCATAAATATGACAAGCACGGTAATTAATCCAAAACTTGCATTGCTTAGAGCCATTGAAACGCCGTAATTCGGGTAAATTTGGAAAAATTTTGCAAGTGCAATAATTAAAGGCATATAAAATATTGAAAATCCTATAAATGCTACAAATCCAATAATTGCACCCAAAATAGCACTTTCTTGAACGGAATTGATTTTTAACATTTCAAGTTTTGTCATAAAAATTATTACAATTGTTGATGAAATACACATCAAAACCCAAAAAGCAATATCCCCAACGTATGGAATAATCGTAAATATCCCCAGTGCTGCGCCTAAAAATAAACTAAGCAGACTAATTTGTTTTAAAACATTTTTATTCATAAATTACTCCTTGTGTGGCAAATCGCAATTGCAATAGAGTCAACAGTGTCATCAAGTTTGGGCAAATTATCTATATTAAGTGACAATTTTACCATATGTTCAACTTCTTTTTTGTCAGCTCTGCCATACCCAGTTAATACCTGCTTAACCTCCATTGGAGTGTATTCATATATAGGTATTCCATATTTTTCAAGTACTGTTAAGATTACCCCTCTTGCATGTGATACCGGCATAACGGTTGTTTGATTTTTAAAATAGAATAATTTTTCAATAGCGGCCTCATCGGGTTGATATTTTTCAACAATTGTTGTCATATCCTCAAAGATTTCTAGCAGTCTTTTGGATTCTCTGTCATCCTTTGATGTTTGAATTGAGCCGGAATGGAGTAGCTTAACATTTTCACCGTCAAAATCTACGATGCTGTAACCTACAATTGCCATACCCGGATCTATACCTAAAATCTTCATAGGACTATTATAACACGAATTTTACAGTAATTAAAATAAAAATATGTCAAATTTATACTGAAAGAAACTATTTCAATGACATTATTTGTTTCAAATTGTTCCGAATTTGTTTCGGAATCATTTGTTTAATAAGATGCTGAAATAAGTTCGGCATGACAGTTTGTAGTTCAGCATGGCACAAAAAATGTGTAACCCTCACTCGAATTCCTAAATTCACTTTCGTTCATTAAGAAATTCTATCCTCTCCCACGAGGGGCGAGGAGGATTGTGATCAATCAACTAGACAAACAGCCTGATCAAGGCTACTGCTACGGAAGCTTGGGTACCAAACCGTAAAGCTAGGACCGAAGTAGCGGTCGTACGCACGGCTGCTGCCAGACTCCTCACCAGACCAAACGTAAAAGCCTGTGCCGGGAGTAACGGTGAAGCCTAATTCTGCTACCTTATCATAGTCAAGTGTTAAATTGGATGTAGTTCCAGCGCCTATGCCTGATGTATTATAAAGATAGTTTGCTATTTCTGCCAATTGCTCTGCTGTAGGCATTTTGCCAGTTCCGCCGCATGCTTTAACAGCTCCTGTCCAGTACTCACTACTATTAGAACTACATGCACTAACACCCAAATCACCTTTGAGTTGTTCACATTCAGCTTTTGTGATAAGTGTAGGCCAAAACGGTGTGCCGAAACAAGTACCACCGAGTTCAAATGCACAGTTACTTCCCAATTTGGAGACATTAATGCTTCTCAAATCTTTACCTGAGGTATTAGGATTTTTAAACCCATCAGTGTCGTATAGCATAGCAATACAAGAGGTCCCTGTAATTTGATTAGAATAAGGATTTTGTTTGCAATCAGGATTATAAGCAAGAAGTCCAGTGGTACCGTTAGCAAATTGAACACCGATAATATCCGTATCCCAGTCTTTTTGTCCGAAGTGAGAAGCTGTTTTAATTTTAGCCATATCAACTTCTTCAGGTTCAGCTTCCCCTGCACCCCACATAACTTTATCTTCAAAACAAGACATTAAATCATCATTTTTACAAATTTTAGAAATTTTGAAATGTTTATTTAACTCATTAACAAAATCAAGAGTATTAGAATACCCTGCAAGAGTTTGTTGAGTGTTCATAGCTTTAAGCGATTCTTCGAGTTTTCTTTCAAAAACAGTAGCAGCAGTATCCCAGGCCCGTTGTTTATAGTTAGAAACAAGAGTCGGAATAGTCAAAGCTGCAACAATACCGATAATACCTAATGTAATCAATACTTCAGCCAAAGTAAAAGCAAAAAACCTTCTAAAACCATAATTCATCATACCAGAATTATAGTTATGGTTTATAGATTTGTCAAGTCGCCCAAAACCTAAAAGCTGAG
>CALVAZ010000012.1 GCA_944325675.1 Candidatus Gastranaerophilales bacterium | reverse complement strand
TGTCAATGTTGTTTTACCGTGGTCAACGTGGCCTACTGTACCAATGTTAACGTGCGGTTTCGTTCTTTCAAACTTTTCACGTGCCATGAGATTAATCTCCTTTTTTCTACTATATACTACTAATTTTGGTTTTTATGCCATAACATTATAATATTTGCTCAATATTTTTTGTCAATAAGGTTGCAAGTATTAGATTTTATCAAACTTTATTTACTTTTTAATTCCACACAGAATATTGCATAAAAAAAGGAGGCTTTTGCCTCCCTTTATAGCTTTTTACAACAATTTTATATTTCTTCAGAAGTTTCATCTTCCTCAACAGCTTCCTCCTGAGGCAAATCTTCTTCATCATAAGCCTGTTGATTCATTTCTTCTTCAATTTCTTGCTGCAATTCATCTTCATCAATTACACTTGAGGTTTCTTCAACTTCATCCTCGTTGTAGTTATTTTCAAAAGATTGAGCTTCAGCCTTTTCCATCTGAGAAACGCTCTTAATATCTATCTTCCAGCCGGTAAGTTTATGAGCAAGTCTTACGTTCTGGCCTTCACGTCCGATAGCAAGTGAAAGTTGATCATCAGGGACTACAACCATAGCTTCATGAGCGTACTCATCATCCGCCATAATATCAACAGAAACAACTCTTGCCGGAGACAATGCGTTTACAATGTATTCAACCGGATCTTCAGAATATCTCACAATATCAATTTTTTCATTTTTTAATTCACCGACAATTGTTTGAATACGGCTTCCGCGAGGCCCAATACAAGCACCTACACTGTCAACCTCAGGATCATTTGACCAAACTGCAATTTTAGTTCTGTAACCTGCTTCTCGTGAAATTGATTTGATTTCGACAATTCCGTCTTCAATTTCAGGAACCTCTAATTCAAACAATTCTCTAACGATTTCAGCATGCGCATGAGATACAATAACCTGAGGCAATCTTGTTGTTTCTTTAACATTAAGAACAAAAACTCTTATTCTGTTACCCGGCTTGTAATATTCACCAGGGATTTGTTCTTTTTGAGGCATGATTGCATCAGTCTTACCGATATTTACAATAACGTTACGGTTTTCAACACGTTGGATTATACCGGTTGTAAGTGTACCTTTTTTATCCATAAATTCTTATAATACAAGATTTCTTTCAGCTTCTCGGATTCTTTGTGATATAACCGGTTTTGCTGATTGTGCAGTAATACGACCGAATTGGTCAGGTGTAACTTCAATTTTAACTTCATCATCCAATTCAACATCTTCATCAATTTCCTTTGCATCTTTCAAAGAAATCTGAGTTTCGGGATCTTCAACATTTTCAACAACAAGTTTTGTGCTGAATACACCGATTTCACCTGACTGTTCATCCAAAATAGCTTCAATATTTGTAGCTTCTTTGTTACGCATATGTTTTTTGTAAGCTGCAACCATAGCATCACAAAGAGAAGCTATCAAAACCTCTTTTGAAATTCCTCTTTCTCTTTCCAACTGCTCGCAAGCTTCGAACAATGCTGTTCCGATTTTAATCATTTTTATCTTCCTTTCATATTTTATTAATCGATATATAATTTTGCTGACTGAATATTTTCTTTAGGAATCAAAAGTTCTTCTCCGTCGTCAAACCTGAAAAATTTCAACCCGATATTTGTGTCATAATCGAGAATTTCGCCTTTGAAAACTTTTTCCGTTTCACCTTCCAAAGGATTTTTGAGTTTTATACTGACTCTTTTACCCTTAAAAATTACAAACTCTTTTTCTGACTTGAATTTTCTCTCCAAACCCGGAGATGACACTTCCAAATAGTATTTTACAGGAATAATTTCGTCCAAAAAATCACTGAGACTTCTGGTTACGTTTTCGCAGTCATCCAAAGTTATGTCCTTTTCTTTAGAGTAAAGAAAAATCCTCAAAAACCAACGGTGATTTTCCTTAGAAAAATCAATTTCGATAGGAATAGTGTTATAACGCATGGCCGTATTTTCAATTAACGGGGTAATTTTTTCAATAATTTCGTGCCTGTTAATATCCTGTTTTGCCATAATACACTACCTTTCTTGAAAGAAAGAGAACGGGGGTTCCCGTTCTCTTTCTTTGCAATACTGCTATGCAAACATTATAATATAATGAATCATATTTGTAAAGTTAACATTTATAAATCTTTACGTCAAATCTAACCCGAGCCCTTGTTGTAAATCGTTATTTGCGATTCTTGACAACTGATCTTCCGTAAAGACTCCTCCAGTGTTTGATTTGTAGTTCCCGTCACTTTGACGTGTATACGTACTGCCACCTATTTGAATAGTTCTCCCAGTACCGAGATTCCTTATGTTTTCTAGAGTACCTTCAACAGGGATACTATTGTAAGCATCTAATATTTTTTTGTATTCATTGCTGCTTATCTCATGATTATCCAACATGAATATAGCATCACCGTTTCTATCAATAGAAGATCTCAAAACACCTTCACTGGTCTCGATACCAGGCTTTTGCAATAATTCAGTTATATCATTCCTACGCTGTATAGGGTCTTGTTGATCAACAAGGTCACTTACTTTAGAAGCCAAGCGAGCACCACCGGACTCTTTACCCTGCAATCTTTCATTTTTTCTTTCAATTTTGTCACCTAGTTTTTGTTCGTCTTTTTTGTCTTGTGCTTCCAGTTTTTCCAATCTTGTTTCTTGAGAAGCTATTTCTTCTTTCAACTTTTTGACAGATTTTTCTCCATCTTCATACGTTTCAATTTTTTCTTCCATCTCCTGCAACTTGGTTTCTTGGTCTTTTATTGTCTGTTCTTGCTTTTTGATGTTGCTTTCAACTTCAGCCTTTTTCTCTTTAGCTTCTTTTAATTCTTTTTCAGCTGTTTTTAAGCCTTCTTCAGCACTCTTCATTTTTTCATCGGCATCTTTAACAGCAGCTTCGCCACCTTCAACGGCCTCTTTTGCATTTGCTTCTTTTGTTTTAGCGGAATCAAGTGCAGTATTTGCTTCATCAAGTTTTGTTTCAGCATTCTTTTTGGCAATTTCAGCCTGATCCATTTGTGCTTTTAAAGCTGCTTTTTGTGGGCTATCAGCAGAACAAGCATCGTACGCAGCTTTAGCATTTGTATAATTTGCAGTAGCTGAAGTAAGTACACTTTGTGCTGTGGAAACAGCAAATTCTGCGCTTATTCTTTCTTGTTTAGCAAATGCATACTCTTTTTGACTTGTGGTTAATGATTTTGTAGCATCACCATATGCATTTTTAGCAATTTCTAAATTTGATTCTTTTTTGTAGATATTTGATTCACAACCTTGTAAAGATTGTTTTAACTTACTCAATTCTTCATTAGAAGATTTTATGTCAGCTTTTTGTTTATCCAAACCACCCTTTGCAGCATCATAATCAGTCTTACTTTGGGCAAGTTCTGATTCTTTAGTTTCTAAATCGGCGCGAGCATTTTCAATCGCACCTCTCAAGGTAGTAGAATCCTTAGCTTCCTTCATAGAAGTTATAGATGAAGAACCTGTTCCGTCTAAAATTGAAGCTGTAGTAACACTATTACCGGATGTAACACCTGTCATAGTAGCAGGAGAAGCTCCTGAGCCTGTAACTTGGCCTGCAGCCGCATTGTTGTTTCCGCCAAATACACCGACTTGATTTAACAATCCAAAAACAGTCTGAGCTGCCTGCATGCCTAATTGAACACCCATAGCAGCCTTCATTGCATTGTCCATTCCTCCTGTACTGTATGATTGTGGATTTACATATACATTACGAGAAGAATAAACTCCCGCGTATCTATTTGCTGCAGCACGCATGTTTGCAAATCGATTAACATTATTTGAAACATGGTCATATGGATTAAATCCACGCTGAGCACCAACCCAGCCTGCGCCCCTCCCGCTGCTGCCCAATGCTCTTGTAAATACACTTGTTTTTTGAGCAGAAGAAAGCCCTGAAGAACTTATTGACTTCAGAGATTTAGTACTTGCCGTTGACGTCGCAGCACTTTTGCGGACATCACTCAAGGATATTTTGGCTTTTGGAATACCTGGTGTACTCATTTATCTGCTCTCTCGTTTTTAATACCTTAAATATATAAAAACTTGAGATTTCCTCCAATTTCGCATGTTGCATCTTTTGTTACAAAAGTTAACATGTTAAAACCCATGCAGCACATGGATTTTCACTATT
>CALVAZ010000011.1 GCA_944325675.1 Candidatus Gastranaerophilales bacterium | reverse complement strand
AATGCCGCGAATTTGCTCATAAAAACTTAAAAGGCCAAGAATCCGAATTCAAACGCTTGGGGGTTTGGGGCGATTGGGCACACCCTTATTTAACCATAAATCCTGATTTTGAAGCTGAACAGGTTAGAGTTTTTGGCGAAATGTACAAAAAAGGGTATATTGAAAAAGGCTTGAAGCCTGTTTATTGGTGTGCATCTTGCGAAACAGCTCTTGCAGAAGCTGAAGTTGAATATGCAGATTACACATCAACTTCTATTTATGTAAGGTTCAAATTTGATGAAGAATCCACTGAAAAAATAAACAAAATTGTTGACACCAAAGGCAAAGATGTTTACGCCGTTATTTGGACAACAACTCCCTGGACAATTCCTTCAAACATGGCAATATCAATGCACCCTAAGTTTGAATATACCTTCTTTGAGTATAAAGGTGACGTCTATGTTGCAGCTCAAGGCTTATTAGGTGCATTTTTGGCGGACGTTGATTGGGAAGAAAAAGATATTAACGTAATCGGCTCTTGTACAGGTGCAGATTTAGAGCTTTTAAACACAAAACACCCGTTGGTTGACAGAAAATCACCTATAATCTTGGGTGAGCACGTAACCCTTGATGCCGGTACAGGTTCCGTACACACAGCTCCCGGTCATGGTCTTGAGGACTATGAAGTAGGGTTAAAATACGGTATCGAGGTATTTTCACCACTGGATGCAAAAGGTGTTTGGACAGAGCAAGTTAAAGATAAAGATTTGGAAGGCGTTCCTTATTACAAGGGAAATGCGATTGTAATAGAAAAATTAAAAAATTGCGGTGCACTTTTAGCACAACAAGATATTCAACACAGTTATCCGCATTGCTGGAGATGTAAAAACCCTGTTATCTACCGTGCAACTCCGCAATGGTTTGTTAAAGTTGACAAATTCAGACAACAAACACTTGATGCAATAAAAGATGTAAAATGGATACCTGCAGGCGGTGAAGCAAGAATTTCCAACATGGTAGAAAGCCGCTCAGATTGGTGTATCTCTCGCCAACGTGCATGGGGCGTTCCTATTCCGGTATTTTATTGCGAAGATTGCGGAGAAGTAATTGTTACTGACGAAACAATCGAAAATGTTGCCAAAATATTTGAAAAAGAAAGCTCCGATGCTTGGGTTAAATACTCAGCAGAAGAACTTTTACCGCAAGGCTTTAAATGTCCTAAGTGCGGTAAAACACACTTTAGAAAAGAAAATGACATCATGGATGTTTGGTTTGATTCAGGTATAACATGGCGTGCGGTTGTAGAAAAACGCTCTGAACAATTAGGTCATACACCTGTTGATATGTATCTTGAAGGCTCCGACCAACACAGAGGCTGGTTCCAGTCATCACTTTTGACATCAATAGCAACTCAAGGCAAAGCTCCCTATAAAACTGTCCTAACTCACGGATTTGTTTTTGGCGAAGACGGAAGAAAGATGTCAAAATCCTTGGGTAACTATATAAGACCTGATGATATAATCAAAACTTACGGTGCTGATATTTTAAGACTCTGGGCAGCATCAGTAGATTACAGAAACGATACCAAAATCGGCGATAATATTATCAAGCAATTGGTTGAAATCTTCAAAAAAACAAGAAATACCGCAAGATTTTTGCTCGGCAACTTGTTTGATTTCGATCCGGCAAAAGATTATGTAGAATATAGTGATCTGAAAGCTCTTGATAAATTCGCCTTGTACAAACTTAATCAATTGATTTCACAGGTTACGGAAGCCTTTGAAAATTACGAATTTTATAAGTATTTCCAAAGCCTTCAAAACTTTGCAGCAGTTGATTTAAGCTCTTTCTATCTTGATATTGTAAAGGATAGATTGTACACAGCAGGCAAAAAATCACTTTCAAGACGTGCATGCCAGACAGTGTTGTACGAAATATCACAAGCACTTGTAAGACTTCTTGTTCCTGTAATGCCTCACCAAGCAGAAGATATCTGGCAAAATGTTCCGGAACTCCAACGCGGAGGTTTAGAAAGTATTCTGCTTTCAAATTGGCCAAAAGTTAATTCTCAATGGGAAAACCCTTCATTAGAAGAAGATTTCGCTAAAATTCTTAAAGCCCGCGAAGTTGTAACAAGAGCTATTGAACCTCTAAGAGCGGACAAACAAGTTGGAAGCTCGCTTGAAGTTGCAGTTTACGTAAAAACTTCCGATGATTCCGTATTGAGAGCAAATGCTGATGAATTAGCAAACATATTTATAACATCTCAAGCATACGTTACAGAAGAAAAACCTGCTGATGTTCTAAATGAATACACCGAAGATGATTATACCGTATGGGTAACCAAAGCTGAAGGCGAAAAATGTGAACGCTGCTGGAAATACAGAAAACTCGATGAAAACGGTATCTGCTCAGAATGCCGCCAAGCAATAAGTGAGTAATTATTAATATACAATAAATCAACAAATAAAGTTCCGAGTATCAACTTGGAGCTTTATTTGCATTTTAGTGTAAAGATTCTTAACAAATAGACTTAAATTATTAAAGTTTTAATTTCTAAACTCCGTAGACTTTAATACGAAGTTACGATTTTAGAAAGGAACGTTAAAGCCTATGGGAATGGCAGCAGGACAAGCTCGTTTGCTCAGCATTACTGCAAGACTAAGCGATAATGAGGCCAGTGGTCAAGCACTCTCTTATTCCAAACAACGTCTTGCGGATGAAACAGAGCAGATAAATACTGAATATCTTGCTGCATTGGAAGCAACCAAACTGACGGTGCTTACAGGCTTTAACGGAACTATCGCAAATTATTCGGATATTTCATACAGTCTTATGACCGGCTACAACACCGTTGCCTGCGGGAGACAATATATAATCACCGACGCTAAGGGTAAAATTCTTGTTACAGATAAACAGGCCAAAGCATTTGAAGCAGGAAACGGTGATTTTAATATTTTCTTGGCCGAATTAGGTTATACACAAGCCGACATTGACGATTTAACAGATGAAGAAGCTCAAACTAAAATACACGAAGCTTGGGATCAATATTTCACATCTGTCGGAATAAGTTTTGATGACGAAGAACATGAAGAAGGTAATGCCGATATTGAATATGGTTACGAATCATTTGGCAATAATAAATTGTACAATGGATATCCAACATACACAATAAACGGTGAAACAAAAGCAATAAATTATGAAGGTACCACACAAGAACAACGTGAACTTTACGACTATGCCGTGGCAATAACAACACAATTTTATAGCGACGGAACATACAATCCAAACGGTTCTGCTGCTAATATAGCGCTGCAAACGGCAAATGAAGTTGAATCAGGTTACATTTCATACTTGAGAAATATTTTTAACAAAATGGCATCAGCAGGCTACTATACTGAGCAAAATGAAAATGATACCCTTAAGGACGATGCTTGGTTTGAACAACAAATTAAAGAAGGTAAGCTTTTACTACAATACTATTCAGCAACGGATAAAGCATTTGTATCAACAACAGTAAGCGACGATGATGCTATCCAAGAGGTTGAAGACGAACGTGAAATTGCGCTTATCGAAGCTAAATATACTCAAGACACTGCTGCACTTGAAAAGAAAGATCAAAAAATCGACCTTGAATTGAAAAAATTAGACACAGAACATAATGCACTGCAAACTGAATATGAATCTGTTAAAAACGTAGTTGATAAAAACGTAGAAAAATCATTCAGTATGTTCAGCTAATAATCAAAACTTAATAGCAAAATAAGGTCAATTGACCAATATATTTTGCTGACAAAAATTTCCTTTCCCTTTTTTTCCTACTATAATAATTTCGTAACACCACTTTATTAAACAAAGTGGTTTCTTTTTATAAAAAAAGAGTCCGAATTTTCGGACTCTTTTGCTGTTATTTCTCTATTAGAACAACTACGCTTTAGCAGCACCTGATTTTTCGATAATTTCTTTTTCGATGTTAGCAGGAACTTGCTCGTAGCATTTGAATTCCATTGAGAAAGTACCACGACCTTGAGTTTTTGAACGGATATCAGTTGCATAACCGAACATTTCACCAAGAGGTACAATCGCATTGATTTTTTGTATTCCGGTGCCTTCAATGATTTCCATACCTTCAACACGACCGCGACGAGATGAAATATCACCGATAATGTCACCTGTGTTTTCTTCAGGAACTTCGATTTCAACCTTCATCATAGGCTCAAGGATACAAGGTTTAGCCTTACGGCAACCTTCTTTAATCGCCATAGAACCGGCAATTTTGAACGCCATTTCTGAAGAGTCAACTTCGTGGTAAGAACCATCATAAAGTTCAACCTTAACGTCAATCATCGGATATCCGGCTAAAATACCGCCTTCAAGGGCTTCTTCCATACCTTTTCTGGCAGGTTCAATATATTCTTTAGGAATAGCACCACCAACGATTTTGTTTTCAAATACAAATCCTGCATTTTCGTCAGCCGGAGAAATTTTAATCTTAACGTGACCGTATTGACCTTTACCACCTGATTGACGGATAAATTTAGAATCCTGATCAGCATTACCGCGGATAGTTTCACGGTAAGCAACCTGAGGTTTACCAACATTAGCATCAACCTTGAATTCTCTCAACAAACGGTCAACGATGATATCCAAGTGAAGTTCACCCATACCGGAAATAATTGTTTGACCTGTTTCATTATCTGACTTAACTCTGAATGACGGATCTTCCTCAGCCAATTTTTGAAGAGCAATACCCATCTTATCTTGGTCAGCTTTTGTTTTTGGTTCAATAGCAACTGAAATTACAGGTTCCGGGAATGTCATTCTTTCAAGGATAATCGGTGCTTTTTCATCACACAAAGTATCACCTGTTGTTGTATCTTTCAAACCAACAGCTGCACAGATATCACCTGCGTAAACTTCATTTTCTTCAATCCTTTGATCAGCATACATCTGAACAAGTCTTGAAATACGTTCTTTTTTGCCGTTAGTAGCATTAAGAACATAAGAACCTGAAGTTAATTTGCCTGAATATATTCTTAAGAACGTCAAACGACCAACGTATGGGTCTGTCATAACTTTGAATGCCAAAGCAGAGAACGGTTCTTCATCAGATGAATGTCTTTCAACTCTCGTACCATCTTCAAGTTCACCCTCGATAGCTTTAACATCAACCGGTGAAGGCATCAATTCTACAATTGAATCCAACAACAATTGAACACCTTTGTTTTTGAATGCTGTGCCGCATGTTACAGGAACGATTTTGTTATCGCAAACACCTTTTCTCAAACCTTTTTTAAGTTCATCAATTGAAATTTCTTCACCTTCAAGATATTTCATCATGATGTCATCATCACATTCAGCAATAGCTTCTATCAAAGCGTCTCTGTATTGTTGAGCTTTTTCAACCATATCAGCAGGAATATCTTCAACCTTGATATCAGTACCCAAGTCGTTTGTATAGATATATGCTTTCATTTCAAACAAGTCAACAAGACCTTTAAATTGATCTTCTGCACCGATAGGCAATCTGATAGGGTGAGCGTTTGCACCCAAACGATTCCTGATTTGATCAACTACACGATAGAAGTTAGCACCTGTTCTGTCCATTTTGTTAACAAATACCATACGAGGAACTTCGTATCTGTTAGCCTGTCTCCAAACTGTTTCTGATTGAGATTGAACACCGCCAACTGCACAAAATACAGCAACAACGCCGTCTAATACACGCAAAGAACGTTCAACTTCAATTGTAAAGTCAACGTGGCCCGGTGTGTCAATAACGTTGATTTGGTGACCTTTCCAAGAAGCAGTAACGGCTGCTGATTGGATTGTAATACCTCTTTCACGTTCTTGTTCCATAAAGTCGGTAACTGCAGCACCATCGTGAACTTCACCGATTTTGTGAGTTTTACCTGTATAGAACAAAATACGCTCTGTAGTAGTGG
>CALVAZ010000010.1 GCA_944325675.1 Candidatus Gastranaerophilales bacterium | reverse complement strand
TTTGAACCTGGCGGTACTTGTTTTGGTGCACCGTTTTTCCCTACACCTATCACAAAAGCTGAATGTGAAGCAGAAAAAAGCAATCTTGGAATTAAGGAATGTTCTTCGGAAAACGACTACTGGGCTGGAGCTGTCAAAGCCTGCGGCGGTGTCAGTAAGATGCCGACAATGGCACAGCTTGCAGAAATAGCAAACTATGTTTATAACACCTCAGGCATAGGTGCCAAAGAAGATGTGTACAATTTAACACTTGACTATGATAAGGCAGCGGAATTAGGCTTCACAGTCCCTCAAGGCTCACCCTTTTTAGTTTGGTCCGGTGAGGAGTATCTCAGCAGCGACGCGTACAGCCGCCGCTTCTACTCTACCTACACGCATCGGTACAACTACAACCGCGGCGCTAGCGGTCTACAGGCGGTTTGCCCGGCTTCTGAAGATGATGTATCAGGTGACTACAACGAGGTTTTATGTGACAAAATAGCTGAGAAATACAACCTCAAAGATAGTGATTGTTCAATTACACCCGAAAGTGTTCAAAGTAAAGTGACTTCTAAGAATTTTTCCGAGTTGACACCTAATATTACCTATGTTAACGGCTTGAAGGTATTTATAGGTTCGGATTTAGAAGAGATTTCGGAATTATCTGATGCGGTGGATGCTGATGATAGGGAAGGTTTTATAGTATATGTTGATGTAAATGGGGCTTCAGGTGGAAGTAAGTTATGGGAGGATGTATTCCCATTTTATATATTAAAATCAGGCAAGATTATACCTGCATATAATGATGATCCATCTGCAGGTGCTAATAATGTAGAGCATCTTGAGGTGAATGTTGTATATGACAGTTATGTCTCTGGTAACAGAGAAATAAACCTTTTGCTGAAGAATACCAACTTTAGAAGTGCAGCTTGTGCAACTGGGTATATCAAGAGTAGCAAATATTGTGACGGTAAGGTTCAATATGATTTGTGCAAGAAGGATTACCATGATTGTCGAATGATTATCAAGGAACCCGTTAAGTTGTTCTAGGGTCAATTTAATATTCGGTATATATTGCCCTTAAAATATATTCTTCCAACATTTTTTTATCAGAGGATTTTGATTTGGCGTCGTTAATCATTATATTGAACGCTACAGCCTTGCCGTGAGAGGTCCGTATATAACCTGTTATAGCACTAACATCGGTTAAAGTCCCTGTTTTAGCTTTTAGCTTATCTCCCAGATACAGCATTCTGTTTTTTAAGGTACCCTCACCTGCTGATGCAAATATATCTTTGAAAGATTTTGATTTTTTATATTGCGCTGACAGGAATGATGTCATAAAATCTGAGGTTACAAGGTTGTTTTTTGATACTCCGCTACCATCAACGATTTTTATGTCTGACGAATCAATACCTAATTTCACGCAATAATCCATTAGCATTTGAATTGCATCTTCGGTTGTCCCTGTTTTGTTAGAATAATGCCCTCCCGCTAATTTGAAGACAGTTTCGGCGACCATATTGTTGCTGTTTTTCATAATTTCGGTTACTGCTTTTGTTATTGGTGTTTTGATTTCTTCAACTAAATATACATTTTGTTTTGGCAAAATACGTGGTGCTATATTGCCGTAATATTCAATTTTTTCTGCATTTATGGCATCTTCAAGTCGTAATCTTAAATATCTTTGTAGGTTATTTATAGGGATTTCCATCTGTTCTTGTTTATTAACAGTGCCTTCAAGGTTCAAAACATTTGGAGCGATACTGTTATTTCGACTTATTTTTATATTGTTGCTTTGGCCTGTTGTTACAAGGTTTACGAAAGTTATCGGGTAAAATACATCCATCTTGATTTCTGCAGGAACATCAGGTTTTGTCGGTGCTATTGTTATCTTTATGAGGTTTTGGTCAATATTGTATGCTCCAAACTTAGGCATCAATGGATTTAAGTCATCATCCCATTGCCAGCCTTCTCCCCATTCGTTCTTGTCAAGAATTGTATCGTCAATATAGAATTCTTTTGGCGTTGTAATATTCTTGTTTTTTGCTGTTTTTAATAGAGTTCTTAAATCTTTTGATGTCAAAAACGGATCAGCACCTAATTTCAATGTTAGAGTGTTGTTGGTATCCTTATATAATTTTGTTGAAAACTCATAATCTTCGCCTAATTCATTTAATGAAGCGGCAAGAGTTACAACTTTTAAAGTTGAGGCGGGATTTACAGGCTTTTTGTCATTAAGTTTATACAATATTTTGCCACTTTCTACATCCTTTACAGATATTGAAATTGAACTTTTATTTATATTTGAATCAGAAATTACACTATTAATAGACTCTGCGTTAGCAGTCATAATTGTCATTAAGAAAGTAAAAAATAAGCTTATAATTTTTTTCATATTTTTTCTACCTCATAAATTTCTTTTATGTCATTTAGAATAGCACATTTTTCTCTGAAATTATACATTTCTTGAAGATTTAAGTCAGCCTGTATTACACCCTCGTCTTCCAATATTTCATTGAGTACATTCCCGTTATAGTTAATAATTCTTGAGTGCCCAAGATTTGTTTCGTTATTTTTCATAGGACCATATTGATTAACTGCAACCATATAAGTTTGATTTTCTATTGCACGGGATTTTGTCATCATTTCCCAGGGAATTGGCTTTGTAGATGCCCAGGCTGCACAGTTTACCATAATATCGGCATCCCATTTTCTGTATGCTCTGTAAATTTCAGGGAAACGTATGTCATAACATATTGTTAATCCGAAATTAATCCCTTCTAAGTTCACCATTACTGGATTTTTGCCTTTGCTTATATATTTGCCTTCATTGCATCCGTAGTATGAGTATAGGTGGTTTTTGTTGTAGAGTGCAATTAATTCACCATTGCGGTTCAATACGGGGCAAGAGTTGTAGTAAATGTCCCCTTCGGCTTTTTGTATAAAACTTCCGCCTATTATATTTGCGTTTTTTTCTTTGGCAATTTTTGTCAAAAATGCGATTGTTTCACTTTCTTCAATCTTTTCGGCGTTTTTAATAAAATCAGCACAAGACCAGCCAATATTCCAGACTTCAGGCAAAACTATAACATCGGTTTTGTTAATTTTTGATGTCAGTTCTGTTATTTTATTAAAATTTGCTTGTTTGTCCCCAATCTTTGCACACATCTGTATTGCAGATATGTTTATTTTCTTTTTTTCCATAATTTTTGTTCTTTAGCTTTTTTATATTCTTCAGGTGCACGTTTTTCTAATTCCGCAAGTGAAGATTTGATTTGTTCCGCAATCTCTTTATCATCGGTATCGGGTTTAACGTAAATAGGTTTACCATAAAGATTTATGATGTTGCAATGTCCTAAAGGCGTTTTCATTTTATCCCAAGAAGGTAAAGTTATGAAAGTTTTTTGTGATGAGAACCAATGCATTGGAATAATTGGTGCTCCGGTTTCTTTTGCTAATTTTATAACTCCGCCCTTTACCTTGTGCAGCGGCCCATGCGGTCCATCTATCATTAAAGCTGCACATTCACCGTCTTTGAGCTTTTTAATCAACTGCATGGTAGACGAAATACAGCCTTTTCTTGCGGAAGAACCTCTAACCACACTGTATCCCCATTTTTTTAATGTGTGAGTTATAATCTCCCCGTCAGCGGAGTTGCTTACCAAAACGTTTAGATGCTTTTTGTCAGGAATGCCGTGGATGCAAAACTGATTTTCATGCCACATCGCATATATGCAAGGTGTAAGACCGGGATTATTTATCTCCACTATATGAGTAAAAATTTTCTGAAAATTGAGGATAGCAAATACTATGTCAGCAATTTTACCAATATGTTTCTTTTTAAACAGCCTTACCATGTCTATAATTGTAACATAAAATTTTTCACAAATATTCAGGCTGAGTTTTTTGGTAAATTATTCAGAGATTTCATCCCATTGAATGACTTGCGCTTATTCTTTTTTGGTGTATAATCTGGAAAGATACATGTAGTGATATAAAAAGGAAAGAGACAGATGAAAGTTACTTTGAAAAATGGAAAAGATAATGTAGTTGATTTGGATATTGTGATTCCTGCTAAAGAAGCGGCAGAAGCTTATAATAGAGCTGTGAATAAGATTTCTCAATATGTAAATATAGACGGGTTTAGAAAAGGTAAGGCTCCGCGTGCAATTGTAGAAAAACATGTGGGTACTGAAAGGATCAAAGTTGAAGCTATTGAATCCTTGATGCCAAAAACAATTTCCGCAGCTATTGAAGAAAATAAACTGGATGTTATTACACAACCGTCTGTTACTTCATATGATTTCGAAGTCGGTAAGGATTTGAAGTTGTGTGTAGAGGTTGAAACAAGACCTGAGGTTACATTGGGTGATTATAAAGGCCTGAACTTGAAAGTTGAAGATTCTCCTATCGCAGAAGATGCGGAACAAAAATCGATTGACAATTTATTAAAGCAACATGCTACTTTTGAATTGGTTGTTGATAGACCTGCAAGTGATAAAGATACTGTTGTGATTGACTTTGAAGGCTATTCAAACGGTGAAAAAATTGTCGGCGGTGAAGGTAAAAATTACAGCCTTGATTTAGGTAATTCTAATTTTATTCCTGGGTTTGCAGAACAAATTGTTGGCAAAAGCGTCAATGATGAGTTTGAAATTAATGTAAAGTTCCCTGATGAATACCATGATGAAAAACTTAAAGGTCAACCGGCTACTTTCAAAATCAAAATTCATGAAGTTAAAGAAAGAGTTTTGCCTGAATTGAATGACGCATTCGCTCAAAAAGTAGGTCCTTTTAAAACAGTTGATGATTTGAAAGCCGATGTAAAAAAATATTTAGAATCTCAAAGAGAAAGAACAAATAAGCAAAATTCAGAAAATGAAATATTTAAAACTGTTATTGAAGCTTCAAAAGTCGATATCCCTCAATCTATGATTGACAGAGAAGTTGAATCTTTGAAAGCTGATTATACTCAAAGACTTGCTTATCAAGGTATTAACTGGGATGCACTTGTTAAGGCTCAAGGCGGCGAGGATCATTTGCTCGAAACTTTAAAAGAGGATGCTGTTAACAGAATTAAAAATTCTTTAGTTATTGATAAGATTGCAAAGTCTGAAAATATCAAGTTAGAACAAAAAGATTTAGAAAAGAAATTCGCTGAGCTTGCAGCAATGTACGGTATGCAGCAACAAGATGTCCTAAAACAGTTGGGCCAAAATCCAAGTATGTTGGGTTCACTTTCTCAGCAGGCCTTGAATGATAAAGTAAGAGATTTCTTGGTAAGCAACAACACTGTTGAGCTTGTAGCTCCTAAGAAATAGTTTTGATATTGAGTAAAAAATGTTATAATGTATGTATAAGAAAGGAAATAAATCATGAGCTTTGTACCTGTGGTAATTGAACAATCAAGTCGTGGAGAACGTTCATTTGATATATTCTCAAGACTTTTGAGAGAAAGGATTATATTCTTAGGAACACCTATTGACGATATGGTTGCCAACTTGGTTGTTGCACAAATGCTGCTTTTGGATAGTGAAAATCCTGAAAAAGATATCATGTTGTATATAAACAGCCCGGGCGGCAGTGTTACAGCAGGTTTTGCTATATATGATACTATGCAGCATATCAGAGCTGATGTTTCTACTATTTGTTTAGGACAGGCTGCATCTATGGGTGCGTTCCTGCTTGCTGCAGGTGCTAAGGGCAAGAGAATGGCTTTGCCTCATTCAAGAGTATTGATTCACCAACCTTTAGGCGGGGCTCAGGGTCAGGCTACTGATATTGAAATTCAAGCGGCTGAAATTGTTAGAATCAAGAAAAGCTTGAATGAAATTCTTGCAAATAATACGGGTCAATCTTTGAAAAAGATTGAAAAGGATACTGATCGTGACTATATTATGACTCCTCAAGAAGCACTTGAGTACGGTATGATTGATAAAGTAGTTTCACGTGACGTTGTTAAAGGTTAATAATTATTGGAGATCTAAATAATGCCAAAACATGATGACAGCAGACTAAAGTGTTCGTTTTGCGGTAAATCACAGGATCAGGTTAAAAAGCTGATTGCAGGACCTGAGGTTTATATATGCGATGAATGTGTCGAACTTTGTAATGAGATTTTGGATGAAGAATTTTTTGAGTCTAAGGACAAGGAAAGTACAGATTCTGATGCTGTTGCAGAAAAACCTATTCCAAAACCACACGAGATAAAAGAGTATTTGGATCAATATATAGTTGGTCAGGACGAGGCAAAAAAGGTTTTGTCTGTCGCTGTTTATAACCATTATAAACGTCTTAAACATAACAAATCCGCAAATTCTAAGGATGATGTAGAAATACAAAAATCTAACATATTGCTAGTCGGACCAACAGGTTCAGGTAAGACTTTATTGGCACAAACTCTAGCCAAAATGTTGGACGTTCCTTTTGCTGTTGCGGATGCAACCACGTTGACTGAAGCCGGCTACGTTGGTGATGACGTTGAAAATATTCTTCTACGTTTATATCAAAATGCCGAATTTGATGCAGCAAAGGCAGAAAAAGGTATTATTTACATTGACGAAATTGATAAAATTTCAAGAAAATCCGAAAATACCTCAATCACACGTGATGTTTCAGGCGAAGGTGTTCAACAGGCACTTTTGAAAATGATTGAAGGTACTGTGGCTCATGTACCGCCTCAAGGTGGAAGAAAGCACCCGCATCAGGAATTTATAGAAATTGATACAAGCAATATTTTATTTATTGTCGGCGGTGCCTTTGTTGGTTTGGAAAAAATTGTTGAAAGACGTGCGGGTGAAGGTAATACCGTTGGTTTCGGTGCAAAAGCTCCTATGTCACAAGCTGAAAAAGAAGCTAACGCTAATAAAATGCTTAAAAAGCTACAACCGGAAGATTTGTTGAAATTCGGTTTGATTCCTGAATTTATAGGTCGTATTCCCACTTACGCAGTCCTTGATCAGTTAAACGAAAAAACTTTAAAGATGATTTTGACGGAACCAAAGAATGCCATAGTTAAGCAATATCAATGTTTACTTAAGATGGATGGTGTTGAGTTGGAATTTGAGCCGGATGCGATAGATTTAATTGCACAAGAGGCTATGAAACGCAAAACAGGTGCACGTGCATTGAGGTCTATTGTTGAAGAAATTATGTTGGATGTTATGTATGATGTTCCAACAAAAGAAAATATGGAAAAATATGTTGTAACTGCTGAGGCTGTTAAGAACAGAAATTCGGCTGAATTAATTAAACTTCCTACTAAGCGTAATAATGGCGAGGAAGAAATTATAGCATAGATTCCATCTGGGATATGGTATGGAAAAACAAAAAACACTTATTTTAATTGATGGTCATGCATTGGCTTTTAGAGAGTTTTTTGCACTTGAACGAACAAATATGAAAACTTCGAGCGGAACTCCTACCTGGGCTGTTTTTGGTTTTTTTAAATCTATTTTTGATTTATTGAAAAATAAAGAACTCCATCCGGATGCAATTTGTGTAGCATTTGATGTTAGTCATGATACTTTTCGTGTTGAAAAATATTCTGAATATAAGGCAAATCGTGAGGCGATGCCTGATAACATGCGCGTTCAAATGAATTTGATATATGAGGGGTTGGAGGCATTTAATATTCCTATTTATACAAAAAAAGGATTTGAAGCGGATGATGTTATAGGTACAATTTCAAAGCAGGCCTGTGAATTGGGACATAAGGTGCTTATTCTTACAGGAGATCAGGATGCTTTTCAACTTGTGGATAAAGATGGTTGCGTCAAGGTAATCATCCCATCTAAGGGTGAATTAAAAGAGTATGATTGGGAAAGAGTTTATGAAAAACTTGGGGTTTATCCTGATCAGGTAATTGATTACAAGAGCTTACGCGGTGATACATCCGATAATATACCTGGTGTAAAAGGTATAGGAGAAAAAACTGCGGCTAAATTATTGGCTAAATATGGTCATTTGCAAAATATTATTGATGATTGTGATAATATTCAAGAAAAAAACATTAAAAAGTGTTTCTGTGAAAATATAGAGATGGCAAAGCTGAGTTATTTTTTGGCAACCATTGTGAGAGATTTGGATATTGATTTCGATTTTGAAAGTACGCATATTGTTTTGCCTGATTTATCCAAAGTTACTGCTTTTTTGAAAAAACTGCAATTCTTTAGTTTTTTGAAAAATATCGATTCAATTTTGTTGTCATTTGATAGAGAAGCTAAGATTGTCGTTCCTGCTGTTGCAGCATCAGAAATGTATATGACGCAATCCGGCCAAAAGCAGCTTGGACTTTTTGCAGATGCGGTTAAGGCTGAAATCAATAAAATCAGTATTGATTTTGAGTCAAAATTGATAACCGATACTTCGGATTTGTCTGAACTCGTTGAAGTTTTAAAGAGTAAAAAGGTTATTTCTTTCAAGACTGAATGTGATATTAAAAGTGCGGTAAGCGGAGAGCTTTTTGGAATCGCGCTGGCGTATAATGATAATTTTTCTGCTGAAGATACCATTTTATACAATGATGCGGGGAGTATTGCAAAAACATTTTACATACCGATAGCACATTATATCGAAAATCAATTGAAGCAGGATGATGTGTTGGAAATATTAAGGCCTGTTTTGGAAGATGAAAATATAAAAAAAATTCTGCATGATGCCAAAAAAGAACATAATTTTTTGAGAACATTAGGTATAGAGGTAAAGGGTATTATTTTTGATACTATGCTTGCAAGTTATGTGAATGATCCAAGTAGAACCCATAGTCTTGATGTTCAGGCAATAGAAAATATTGATCATGTCGTGAGTGACTTTGTCCCAAGTACTCAGAAATTAAAAACTAATACAACTATCCTAAATATCTCAATTGATAATGCACTGGAATTCGTTTCGGATATTTTGGCAACCGTGTTTGAACTGACTAAATTCTGGATTCATAAACTTAGTGATAACGAATTAAAGATATTGTACGAGATGGAAGTGCCATTGGCTGTTGTACTTGCGGATATGGAATACATCGGGGTTTCCATTGATGTTCCTTATTTGAATCAATTATCTAAAAGTATGGCTGATATTATACGCTCGACTGAATTTAAAATATATAAAATAGCAGGTGAAGCTTTTAACATTGCCTCTCCCAAGCAGGTTTCCGAGGTGCTTTTCGACAAGCTCCAAATAACTCCTTTGAAAAAGAAAACTAAAACAAAATACTCAACAAGCGCCGAAGTTTTGGAGGAGCTTGCATTGGAACATGAAATTGCAAGGCTGATTCTTGATTTTAGAAAATATTCAAAATTAAAATCCACCTATACAGATGCACTTCCGGAGTTAATAAGTAATGTGGATGGGAGAATTCATAGCACATACAATCAAACAACCACTGCAACAGGCAGACTTTCATCTTCTAATCCAAACTTACAAAACATACCAGTCAGAACTGATGAGGGTAATAAAATTCGTAAGGCTTTTATTCCAAAAGACAGAGAAAATGCCTTGATTTTGTCCGCTGATTATTCGCAAATTGAATTGCGTTTGTTGGCTCATGTTTCGCAAGATAAGAATTTAATCGAAGCTTTTAAATCGGGTGTGGATGTTCATACTATAACTGCTTCAAAAGTTTTTGATGTACCGGTGGAAGAAGTAACCAAGGCAATGCGATATAAGGCTAAAGCTGTTAATTTTGGTATTGTTTATGGGCAAAGTAAGTATGGTTTGGCTAAAGCTTTGGATATATCGTCAAGTGATGCTGAAAACTTTATAAACAGATATTTTGCAACATATCCTAATGTTAAAAAATACATGGAGGATATGATTAAAATTGTTGAAGAAAAAGGTTATGTGGAAACCGTGATGGGCAGAAAGCGCCATCTGTTGAGTGAATTAACAAGCTCTAACGGTTTGGTAAGAGATTTTGCAAGACGTGCTGCAATAAACCACCCGATGCAAGGTACGGCTGCCGACCTTATAAAGCTTGCTATGGTGGATTTTGACAGAAAGCTAAGGGAACAAAATCTTAAATCAAAATTGATTATTCAGGTTCATGATGAACTTGTTGTTGAAGTTTATAAAGATGAACTTGAAAGAGTACAAAATTTAGTTGTCGAGTCAATGGAGTTGGGACAACCGCTTTTGGTACCTTTGGTTGTTGATATAAGTGTAGGTGAAACATGGCAGGCATTGTAAGATTTGTTTTATTAACGTTTATGTTATTTGTTTTTGCATTTGTGCCAAAATGTTATGCTGAAACTCAACCTGTAAGTCTCAGTACTCTTGTTACGGTACAAAATGTTCCGTTTGAACAGTGTACAAAAGTTTTCAATATTGACGCGGAAAACCTTTTTTACTTAACAATGGCAAGTATAAATGCAAATAGATTTAAGATTGTTGAAATTCAGTCCAAAACAGGTTATATATTGTTTAATGCTGTTAATAAAGAATTTTTAGCATCAGTTGTTAAATTGGATTCAAAAACTTCTCTTTTAAGAGTTACTCCTACAAATAACGTGTACTACTTCCAACCCGGAATTGTGTTAAATTTGTTTAGGTATATTGAATTGAATAATCAGTTGCGGCCTGTTCAGATTAAGACTAACCTATAATAATTTAGTTAAGATTAATGAATGCACTTTCTATAATTTCTTCTATGTTGTAGTCAGAATCGCACTTTTCAGTCGAAAGCCATACAAGATATTCAATGTTTCCTGAGGGGCCTTTTATAGAGGAATATGTCAGACCTTTTATTGAATAGCCGATATCTTTTGCAAAATTTATTACCTTTGATATAACTTCTTGGTGTACTTTTTTGTCACGTACAACTCCGCCTTTTTCAATTTTTTCTTTTCCTGCTTCAAATTGAGGTTTGATAAGACAAATAAGTTCATGAAAGTTTGGATTCAGTAACTTTTTTATATTCTCAAGAACTTTAGTAAGAGATATAAAAGACAAATCACTTACCAAGAGATCTGCAACCGGTTCGTTTTTCTCATAAACATCAGAAAATTCGCAGTTTTTTAAATTGGTTCTTTCGATTGTCTTAACCCTTTTGTCAGAACGTATTTTCCAATCCAGTTGACCGTATCCGACATCAACAGCATAGACGAATTTTGCTCCGTTTTGTAAAAGACAATCGGTAAATCCGCCGGTAGATGCCCCTGCATCAAAGCATATTCTGTCTTTTATGTCTACTGGGAATGTATCAAGGGCTTTTTTCAGCTTAAACCCGCCTCTGGAGACGTACGGCATCGTTTTTACCGTTATGTCGTGTTCTTTTTCAATATTTATTTGAAATCCTGATTTTGTTATGTATTCGTCATCTATTTTTACATGACCCGCCAAAATTGCTGCCGAAGCCTTACTTTTTGTTTCAAAATAGCCTAAATCGGTCAGATATTTATCAAGTCGTTCTTTCTTCATATTTTATATACCTTTTCTGCGTTTTGTGAAGTTATTTGGGCTATCTCATCAAATGATGTACCACGAAGTTCTGCAATTTTTTCTGCAACATATTTTACGTATGCCGGTTGATTTTCTTTCCCTCGATGAGGTTCCGGGGTTAAGTACGGGCAATCTGTTTCAAGTAAAAGTTTTTCAAGCGGAATTTCTTTTGCAACTTCTTTCATCTTTACTGCATTTTTGAAGGTTACAACTCCGCCTATTGCAAGGTACCAACCCTCATTTATGCATTCTTTGGCAAATTCCAAACTGCCTGAAAAACAATGCATTACGACAGTTGAATTTTTGTTATGTTCTTTTAAAATGTCAAAAGTATCTTTGTGGGCATCTCTATCATGCACACAAATTGGTAAATCAAGTTCGTTTGCAAGATGTATTTGTTTTATGAACACGTCTTTTTGTTTATCAATGAAACTTTTATCCCAATAGTAATCCAATCCTATTTCGCCGATTCCGACAATTTTGGGATTTTGAGCAAATTCTTTGATTTTTGCGGATAATTTGTTGTCCCAATCTCTTGCTTCGCTTGGGTGAACGCCCAAAAGTCCAAAAACACCTTCATATTTTTGAGTAAGCTCGAAAATTTTTTCAATGTCATTTGGATATGCACACGGTAAAATTATTTTTTTTACACCGTTTTGCTCTGCGATATCCATTGCTAAATCAATTTTTTCAAGCATATCTATATGAGCGTGGGTATCAATTAAATAATTATTCATAGACAAATTATAGCATAAATTCTATAACTGCTTATTTTTGTGCAGCTAAAATATTTTGATTTTGTTATATAATATTGGTTATGGAAGATAAAAAATTAAAACTCTCAATAGGGCATTTGTACCCAAGATTGCTTAATCTCTACGGGGATATCGGCAACATTATTACTATAAAAAGGCGTTGTGAGTGGCGTGGAATTGATGTTGAATATAATGAAATCAATATGGGTGATTCCATTGGCAATTGCGATTTGTATTTCATTGGCGGCGGTCAAGATAAGCAGCAGGAGGACGTTGCAAGAGAATTATATAAAAACAAAGAATATTTCACAACGTTACGTGATGCGGGTGCTGTTTTTCTGGGAATTTGTGGCGGATATCAGCTTTTGGGACATTATTATCAGCCTCATGATAAAGAAAAATTGCTCGGAATTTCGCTTTTAGATGCTTATACTGTGGCAGGTAAAAAACGTTTTATCGGGAATGTCACGGCTAAGACTGATTTGGTTAATCCGAACAGTTTAGTGGGTTTTGAAAATCATAGCGGGTTAACATATTTGCAGGGTGAAACAAAGCCTTTGGGTATTGTTTCAACAGGTAACGGTAATAATGGTCAGGATAAAACTGAAGGTGCTTATTACAAAAATGTTTTTGGCACTTATTTACATGGTTCGTTTTTACCCAAAAATCCTCATTTTGCAGATTATTTAATTGAATTAGCTTTGGAAAAGCGTTATGGTGAGAAAATTAAGCTATCAAGACTGAATGATGAAATTGAAAATAAAACACACGAATTATTGGTGGGTAAGGCTTATTGATGAATTTGGCTCAATTATTTTCTTTGTGGTTAAAACTTGATGATAAAATTAGATTTGTTGTTATTGGCTGCGTTAATGCAGCAATTTCATACCTAATTTATGTGATAGCTCTCTATTTATTGGGACAACAGCATTATCAGGTATGTGTGGCTTTGCAGTGGGGAATTTCTTCGATATTTTCTTATCTGAATCAAAAGTTTTTTGTTTTTTGTACTAAAGGAAATTACTTAAAAGAATATACAAAATGTTGTACAACTTGGCTGATAAGTTATCTGGTTAATGTAATTGTTCTAGAGATGCTTATGAAATTTGTTTTAAAAAATGCCTATGTAGCACAATTTATTTCAATTTTTCTTGTGTCAGTGATAACGTATGTTTTGTTTAAATATTTTGCATTTAAAAAGCCAAATCATTGATTTGGCTTTTAATTTAGGAGTTGTGTGTTAAAACCTTTATTTTATGTTTTTAACTATCTCAATAAGTTTTTCAACAGCTTCGTCCGGTTTTATTTTTGTAAGCTCACCTGTTTCTCTTACCTTGCATTCAACAAATCCTTCGGTTATTGTTTTCCCAACAGTTATCCTATATGGGAACCCGATAAGGTCAGCATCCTTGAATTTTACACCGGCTCTTTCATCTCTATCATCTAAAACAACTTCAACGCCTGATTTTTGTAAATCCTCATAGATTTTTGTTGCGGTTGTCATTTGCAGTTCATCATTTGTACTTACAGGGATTACTACAACATGGTATGGCGCGATTGCAATTGGCCATTTTATACCGTATTCATCATAGTGCGCTTCAACAGCTGCGGCTGCCGTTCTTGAAATCCCGATACCATAGCAGCCCATTACATATGGCTTCATTTCTCCGTTCACATCAGTGAATACAGCGTTCATAGGTTTTGAATATTTCGTTCCGAGTTTAAAGATATTACCAACTTCAATACCTTTTGTGACCAAAAGAGGTTTTCCGCATTCAGGGCATATGTCGCCTGCTTCGACAAGTCTTATGTCTGCATACTCGATATTATCTATTTCAAGATCGCTTAAGTTTGCGCCAACTTGGTGTTTGTCGGTAATATTTATCCCAACAACAAAATTTTTCATGTCCTTTACTGTTTCATCAGCAATTATTCTTATACCTTTCATTCCTTTTGGTCCGATAAATCCAGGTACTGCATCAAATCCTTTGTCTGCCATTATTTCTGCTATTTCAGCACTTGAAGCTATTCTTATTTCAATCCCGCCTACTGAATTCATAAGTTTCGTTTCTTCAACTGCTCGGTCTGCTCGGATTAGTGCCAAAACAGGTGTTTTATCAACTATGTACACAAGGGTTTTTAAAATTAATGTTGAAGGAATTTTTAAAAACTCACTTAATTCTTCAATTGAATGAGTGTTTGGAGTATCAATAATTTCGGTTTTATTAAAATAATCTTTTCCGTCAACTAATGCTGGCTGAAGTTTTGAAACCGCATGATTTGAGTTTGCGGAATAATCGCAGGAATCGCAGTAAAATACATCGTTTTCTCCTGCATCGGTGTCAGTTATTACCATAAATTCGTGTGATACGGAGCCGCCTATTGCACCTGAATCTGATTGTACCATTTTTGTTGCAAGACCACATCTATCAAAGATTCTTTTATATGCTTTTGCCATATTTTCATATTCTTTATCAAGTCCTGCTTCGTCCGTGTCAAAGCTATAGGCATCTTTCATAATAAATTCTCTGCCTCTTAAAAGTCCATATCTTGGGCGTACTTCATCACGGAATTTAGATTGGATTTGGTATAAATTCACCGGCAATTGTTTATATGATTTTAGACCATCACGGGCAATCGATGTGATGACTTCTTCGTGTGTAGGTCCAAGGCACATTATTCTGTCGTGTCTGTCTTTTAAACGCATTAATTCTTTACCATAGGCATCCCATCTCCCGGATTCTTCCCATAGTTCTTTTGGTTGTACAAACGGCATTAAAAGCTCTTGGGCCCCGGCTGCATCCATTTCTTCACGAACTATATTTTCAATTTTTTTTAAAACTCTCCACATTAGTGGAAGAAAATTATATACCCCTGAAGTGAGTTTTCTTATATAACCGGCGCGTGCAAGCATCTTATGGGAAACTACCTCTGCATCAGATGGAAATTCCCTTAACGTTTGCACAAATAATTTTGACATCTTCATAACTATTGTTCCTTCTTATTTATATTCCGTTATTATAATTTTAACATGCTAAAAATTATTGTGCTAAAAATTTGTCCAGTTCATTTTTTACTATTTTCGGTGTTATTGATAGTGTTTCATTATTTTCAAGTGCTTTTTGAAGATATTTTGTGTATGATTCTGTGTCATTCATTAATTTTTTAATATGGGCATATATGTAGAATAAATCACCATTTGAACCGCAATTTTTTAAGGCTGTTTTGACTAAATCATTTGCACTTTCGTATTCACCGTTTTTTGCCAAAATTTTGACGTAAATTTTGTATGCTTCAACATCTTTTGGGTTAAGCTCAATAGTTTTTTCAAGATTGTGAATTGCTCCTTCGATATTTCCTTCCTCAAAATCAATGGCCCCCAGATTATAGTATGCCCAGCTGTAGTCTGGTGAAATTTCAAGAACTTTTTTAAATTCTTCTTTTGCTGATTCATTATCATTAAATTCTTTATAAATGTTGCCTATATAAAAGTGTGCATAAATATCTTCGTCATTAAGGTCAATGGTGTGTTGAAAATTATCCATGGCCTCAATAAAATCACCTTTTTTAAAATTTGCAATTCCTATATTGAAATATGAATTAGAATCGCTATCATCTGTTTCCAAAACTTTGTTAAAACACTGTATAGCTTTGTTATATTCTTTTTTTTCTATATATACAAGTCCCAGGTTGTACATGGAATCAATTTCATCTGGCGCGTATTCAAAAGCCTTCAGATATGAATTTTCGGCTCTTTCAAGATCTTTAAGTTTTTCGTATGTAATTCCAAGATTATAATATATTCCGCTGTCTTGTTTGAATATTTGTGCTAAATATAAAAAGTGCTGTAAAGCTTCTTCCGCGTACCCTGTATCCAGAAGAAGAACCGCCAACTGTCTTCTTATTGGAAAGTTGGACGGATCTTCTTTTAAAATATTTTGCAATTCTTCTATTTTATCCAGTTTTGACATAATTTAGATTACCGGAACATCTATCGGGTCTGTTAATATTACGTTCAGAATTTCACCCTTGTTTAGTTCTACATCTTTACCTTTTCTTATCATATCTGCAATACTATCATAAACAAAATATCCTGCAGAACCTAAGCCCGCACCTATTATACCTACAGGTACAGTTACGATTTGCATGTATCCATTCCAGTAATCTTCACCTACATCAAATCCCCATTGGGTAGATTCTCTCGCGATTTCGCCTGACTTTTGGCAAGTTTGTTTGAATGCATCGCCATAACCTCTTGTAGTAGTTATTCCTCCATCATAAGTCAGGTCTGTTCTTCCTACTATATTTAGAGAAAGCGGAAGTTGTCTGCCGTTTGGAGTTACTACGTGGTCAAAATCCATGTATATTATTGAACCTTTTGACATTCTTTTCGCCGGTACTATTTTTTTTATTGTACCTCTTATAACTGATCCCATTGGCAGTATTACATCATTGTCTGACGTTTGATCTGTTATAAGCATGGCTGAAAATTCAGAACCTGCTGTATTAGCTGTTGCGGATAATGGTGTTAATAACTTCATCTCAAGCTTTGTGCCAGCCGGAATTCTTTTGGTTTTTGCATTTGCATTGAATGGACCTGCTTGTGCTATATGTATAGTTGTTACTAATGCTAAAAATAATGTTAATAATTTTAATCTCATTTTATCTCCCTCTTATGTTACCTGATTTCTTCCATTATGTTTTGATTGATATAACCGTTTATCGGCCATCTCTATTATTTGTGCGGGTGTTTCTCCGTCTTCAGGAAAACTTGAAACTCCAAGACTAATGGTTACGTTGCTTTCTTGGTAGTTATTTAGTCGAAACCTTTTTGCAGCGACTCTTTTGCATATTTTTTCTGCAGTTATCACAGACATTTCTTTTGAAGTATTTGGTAGTATTATACTCATTTCTTCTCCACCATATCTACAAACTATATCAGTTGCACGAACACTTTGTTTAAGAAGTTGTGCAACCTGTCTTAATACTGCATCACCTGCTTGGTGTCCAAATGTGTCGTTAAATTTTTTAAAAAAGTCTATGTCTATAATAATCAAAGAAAATGGAGTTTCGTAACGTTTTGATTGTTCTACAATCATTTTCATTTGTTCTTGAAAATACCTATGATTGTACAATTCTGTTAATCCATCTGTTGTTGCCAATAAATATTGTTGTTCAAAATCTCTCGATTTGATTATATATTTTACAACAAATGCCGAAATGAAGATTATTAAGCCAAGCATCAAAGGATAAACTATTCCAATCCACATATTGTGATATTTCATTATAAAATACGCAAATATTATGTATGCAGAATATATGGAAACAAATGAAAGGGTTACTATTGCCGCTGATGCGACGTGTATTACTAAGTAACCGATGATTGCAGCAAGAAATATACCCAAGAGAATTGTTATACGCTTGTCGATTTTTGCAATAAAATTATTATCTAAAAGGTTGTTAACATATGTCGCTTGAACTTCTACTCCGGGATATATCTTTGCTATTGGTGTTGTTTTTATATCAAATAAGCTTGAAGCGGTTGTTCCAAAATATATAATTTTACCTTTGAAATTATATCCACTTTTTTGCCCGTTCTCAACTGCCTTTATTAATCTATACATAGGTATTTGTTGATATGTTCCTGTCGGACCGTACCAGTTAAGAATTGCACCGCCATCTTTATCGATGTATATTTTACGGTTATTCAGTAATAAGTTTGAATTTCTATCAATTATGTATTCTGGCGGATCGTATCCTTCTTCCCGCTTAATAAGTCCCATTCCGACCCTAAATGCGAGTTGCGGATAAAATTCACCCTGATATTTAACAAATACTGGCATCTTTCGGATGATGCCGTCATCAGCTCTGGATACATTTATCATACCTATATTACTGGTGTTTTTTATTATCTCAGGGAGAATGGATCTGCAGTTTAAAAAAGACAAAGAATCAAAGTCGATATCTAATGAATAGTTGGTTACAGGTAGACTCAAACTTTTAGGTAATATTGTAGGTTTTCTTAATTCTACAGACTGGTTATCTAAATTCATTGCAGTGTATATGTTGTCATATTTTTTAAATGTGTTTGCCAAAGCCTCATCTGCACCGGGTTCGCTTTTAATGGATTTGACGAACATTAAATCAAATGCAATCATTCTCGGGTTTTGTTCTTCAATAAGGTCAATTATTTTAGCGTAGACATCTCTTGGTAAAGGCCATTCGCCATATTTTTCCAGCACATATTCATAACTCGCGTCATCTATTGCAACAATTATGATGTTTCGGTTTGCTTTTTTATAACCCGATTTTACAATCATATTCTGTCTTAAATCAAAGGTTTTATTTTCAACTGCGTCCAGAAAAGTATTAAAATTTGCACTTTTTGCTGTGTAGAATACAAATATTAAGAACACAGCTATCCATAGAGAATACAATATTTTTTTTAGCATATTTAAAGTTCCCAAATCTATTTTCTGTCATCAGTATAGCTGATTACTAAAGATTTGGCAACAAAATTTTTCATCAAAAATTGCTTTTCCATTATAAAATTGTTTAGTTTGAGTATTTCGGTTGCGTAGGATAATTCATCGGGGTATTTCAAATATCTTAATAAACATTCTTCGTGCAGATTCATTAATTTTACCTATAAAGTGTATAACAAATTGATTATTTCAAATACAACATAAAATTACATCAACTTTTTATATAGTTTTGCTCATAAATTCTCATGCATTTGCATGAATATATCTTAATTAATTTTAAAAAGTACTTGCGTTTTAGAATTCAGTGGATTAGAATAGTTCTAGTCGAAATATTCAAGTTTGGAATCTTGATGAAAAGGAAATGAGGTACAAAATGAAAGAAGGAATACATCCTGATTATAAGAAAACAACTATCAAATGCGTATGTGGTAATGAAATTGAAACAGGTTCAGTAGTTGATAATATCACTGTTGAAATTTGTAACAAATGTCACCCGTTCTACACAGGTCAGCAAAAAATTCTTGACTCTGAAGGTAGAGTTGAAAGATTTAACAAACGTTATGGTAGTAAAAAATAACAGTTTGTTTTTGTTATAAAAAATTTACATTGTAGCTTATTTTTCTAAAGTAAGCTACAATTTTTTTGTGAGGAGAGTTAAGTTATGTCAACAAATAATAAACCCGTAGTTAATTTGATTTCAAAACCGGATAATATGTTAAAAACTGTTTATACTGCTTGTAGGACTTGTTATAGTGCTGATTATCCGATTAATATATATGAGAGTACTGACGATGAAGAAAAAATGTTGAAACTCATTAACAGAGTTATTTCTTCCGGTCATTATTCCACTATTGAACATATTCAGGTATCATTTGCAATCTCGAATGTTTCACGGGCTTGCACACATCAATTGGTAAGACACAGACACATGTCATTTTCTCAAAAATCTCAAAGATATGTAAAAGAAAAGGGTCAGTTTGATTATATTATTCCACCAACTATCGAAAAAGATGCTGTGTTGAAAGAAAAGTTTATTAATTTTATGAATAAAATATCCGATCAATATCAGGAATTTGTTGATGCTGGTATTCCGGCTGAGGATGCAAGATTTGTTCTGCCTAATGCCGCTGCAAGCTCGCTTGTCGCAAGTTTGAATCTTCGTGAGCTAATTCACCTTGCTAATTTAAGATTATGTACCAGAGCTCAATATGAAATAAGAACGATGGTAAAAATGATGTGCGATGAGTTAATAAAAGAAGAACCTTGGCTGAAACCTTATCTTGTTCCAAAATGTGAACGATTTGGTTTTTGTGATGAAGATAAATCTTGCGGTAGAATGAAAACACGCGACCAATTAGGTTTCTAGGTTAAAGGAGGACTTATGTTTGTGGAAAGATGCAACGGGGGGGGGCATGCCCTTTAAGTAGATATAGTAGTGCTTTTGACGATGTTGTAGATGGATTTACATTGGCTGAGATTTTGATAACTTTGGCTGTTATAGGTATTGTTTTAATGTTTACGCTGCCTACTTTGTTATCTAATTATCAAAAAAAAGTTACTGCTAGTAAGTTAAAACAGGCATATTCAATTTTTTATCAAGCTCTGGAGCATGCTGAGGTGGATTATGGTCCGTCACCTACTTGGAAGCTGTCTGAAAGTGATTTGCAATATAATTCGGTAGGTTCACCTGATTTCAGAAGAAAGTATCTTGAAAATTATCTTAGAGTTGTTGAGTATAAAGTTTATGGCTATAAGCCAACTGAGCAGCAAAGTTATCTTTCTAAAGTAGAAAACTCTGCAGGTGTTTCTTTGTCCTTTATAGGTATACCAGATTCTAATGGCGTTCCATGTCTAAGTAATGGTATATGTTTTTGGTTAGCTAAAAGTGGGGATGAAAATGTTATAAGTTATATTTATTTAATGGTAGATTTGGATGGACCATTAGGTAAAAATAGAATGGGACGAGATATATTTGCATTTCATATAAATTATCTGAAAACGTCTGTATTTAGAGGTGGTTTGTTGTCTTCTCAAACTGTTTACGGTATAAATTTGGCGAATGCTGATGAAACAACTGTCAGAACCCGTTGTAATGCCTCTGATACCATTTGGTCAAATGGTTTTGCATGTACTGAATTGATTATGAGAAATAATTGGAAAATTCCAGATGAATACCCTTGGTAATTTAATGTTTCTTGTATTTATTAGCAGTAGCTTGGACAAGCATTTTTAAAGTATCAATTGTTGGAATTGAACGTTGATTTTGTTTTTTTGCCAAATCTGCTACTATCTCATTCAGATATATTTCAAGATTCGTGTAGCCACTTTTTGTCATGCTTTTACCATCTCCACCATCATATGGATTTAGATTGTGGCTAAATTCCCAGTCATCCGGTATTCCATCACCGTCGGAATCTATATTTGGGATATCAGTTTTGTATTCGGGATAGCCTCCGACATCCTCAGGTGAATGCACGAGTCCCTTATTGTTGGAAGTCCCTGATATGTATGTTTCGACAGCCTGAGTAATTCGGTTATCTACAAAATCTCGTTTATCAGAAGCTCCGGCATAAGCTAAAACATTTTTATATGCCTGCGAAGCTGTGTGGTTTGTAACAGGCTCATGATCGAACTCGTTTCGAGTTAGCACGGGATTTTTTGATGTTTTAATGTAGTCCATATTTGGGTATACACCCATCCAATTATCATTAGTTTGGAGAGGATTTGTATGCACATAATTACCACTAACGTATGCAATCCCTTTTTTGGCGGTGCCTGCGAGCTCTAAAATTTGGCTTCTTGATGGTATTTGTGTTGCAGGTCCAAATTTGAAATAGTTATTTACTATGTTGTAGGTACCGCTTTCTGCACCATTTATTGAAGATGTGCCCCAATTGTATAGCACGTTATTTCTGAAATCTACGGATTCAAGGTCCAACAAGTTTGTATGTGTAGACTTATAAAATTTGGGGTTATTTGTTTTATTACTTGCAAACAAGTTGTGGTGATATGAAGAACTGTAACCTCCAAGTGTCGCTCCAAGGCCATTATTAATACCTTTATTTAGTGCTTCGCTTATTATGCACCACTGCATTGTAAGTTTACGATTATTGTATGATGTGACATTATCAATGGCTGCCCAGCTTATTGAACAGTGATCAATTATTATGTCATGTCTATTCTTCACTTCAAGAGCATTTCCCTTAGATTGATCACCTGGTCTAAACCTTATAAATCTTATTATAATATTATCAGCATTTATTATTACAGGATGGTTTTTTATACAAATCCCGTCACCGGGTGCGGTTTGGCCAGCTATTGTTAAGTCGCCGTTATTAATAGTAAGTGGCGATTTTAGCTCAATAATACCTGATATATCAAACACAATTGTCCTTGGACCACTTTGGCTTATGGCATACCTTAGAGATCCAAGCTCATTGGTATCTTCCAGCGTTCTGACATGATAAACAACTCCGCTTCTGCCCCCTGAAACAAAAGCGCCATAACCTTCAGCAGATGGAAAAGCGTATATTTGCCTTGGTGTTTGAAATACCAAAACTGAAAAAATCAAGAGTGCAAGTACCAATGTTATGCCGATGATACTGCTCAAACCTATATTCTTAATGGCATTTAAAATTTTCAAAAACATATACAAAACTCCTATATAATAAAATCAGGGCCCGGCGGGAGTCGAACCCGCGATCTCCGGTTTAGGAAACCGTTGCTCTATCCTACTGAGCTACGAACCCTTATGCCTGACGGGAGTCAAACCCGTGACCTTCGGCTTCGGAGACCGACGC
>CALVAZ010000009.1 GCA_944325675.1 Candidatus Gastranaerophilales bacterium | reverse complement strand
TCCAAATAAGCTCTGCTTACTGTGCAAAAGACGGTGACAAAATTTTGTCTTTCAATATTGATGAACCATTTGACTTAATTTTTACAGACATGCAGATGGAACCTGATTTTTTGCCCCTAAATGCCGGTGAATGGTTCATTAAACAAATTCAATTCTACCCAGAATATAAAAATTCCAAAGTCGTAATAATTTCAGCATCACCTCAAATTGATAAAATTGCAGCAAAATATGGTGTAAACTATATACCAAAACGTCTTTGCCAAACAACTACTCCGTATGAAAAAATTTTAAAAGCGGAATAAAATTATCTAACCATGTAATTGTAGATTATTTCTGAGGCTTTGACAATAAAATCCTTGCCCAAAACCGAATTATGCGGACGGTTAGCAAGTATAACTACAATATATTTTGACCCGTTAGGGGCAAAAACAATACCTGCATCGCCAAGCATTTTGCCTATATCGCCTGTCTTGTGCATAAATAATGCCCCGGGTCCAAGACCTGCTTGTATTAAACGATTGTTATGGACATGACCCATATAATCAAATATTTTTTCACGCGATGATATATCCAAGAAATTAGGGTTATTATCAATATTATAAAGCATTGTGCCTAAATCGCGCGCAGTAGTGTGGTTATTTCCGCTTAAATCCGGCAGCCAGGTTTGAACATAGGTATCTTTCAATCCCCAAGATCTGATTGCACTGTTAACATCTGTCATAGAGCCAAGTTTGGACATAATCATATTAGTTGAAGAATTATCGGATTCCGTAACCATTAATCTTGCAAGATCATCAATAGACCAAGTTGAATTTTCAGCTTTGAACTGCAAACTTCCGGAGCCCTCTGCCCTGTAATAATCAGTTAAAGTCATTGTATCTTCAAGACTCAATTGCTTAGCTTCAATGGATTTGAATAAATCTATAAGAACAGGAATTTTAATTATACTTGCAGCAGAAAAAATCTCTGAAGCATTAATATCCGCAAATTTTTCCGTCTCATATTGCCAAACGTAAACAGACGGTTTTACTGAAGGATATTGAGCCATCAAATTTTTCAAGCTGTTTTCCAAATCTCCCATGCGGTATGTTTCGGAAATCTTTTGCATCTGAGGTTTTTTCACCTCAGCACCTGTTAAATATCTTTGATTAAATAACAAATCGTTAGACAAATAATCGGTTGTTGGAAATCTTAAATTATGATAATCCGTTTTTATTTCAGGATAAGGCGAACCATGCAAAAGTGACATAGTTACACGATGAAATCCCAAAGGTAAAACACAACATGCTATCATTGTAAAAAATGCAGTTGAAATAATTTTGTGAAGAATATTGTTGCGCTTTACTTTTTTCTTGTTGGCTTGGAGTTGTCTGGGTTTAGCTGTTTGAATGCTTTTATATTCTACCTCAGACCTGCCATAAGTACGCAAAGGACGCACTTCACTTATACGGGGGTAAGTGTTTTTCACTTCGGCATAATACTGTCTTCTGTCGTAATATTCCGCTAATTTCGGCATCCATTCCTCCCAAGCCTGATAGTAACATTTTATATTAGTCAAAGTATATTGGCAAGTTGGTTAACATTTTTTTAAAATATTTTGATTTTCTTAGTATCTGTTATAAAATTAAGCAAAGAGGTAACATTATGAATGAAGATTGTATTTTTTGTAAAATAATAAACGGTGATTTTGGCACTGAATTTGTATTAGAAAATGAGCATGCGGTTGTATTCAATGATATTAACCCAAAGGCACCTATTCACATGCTTGTCGTACCGAGAATTCATGTAGCATCATTAAATGAATTGGATGATAAAAATTTACTTGGTGAATTAATGATGACGGTAAAAGAAGCAGCTAAAAAAGTCGGCTTGACATCATATAAAACACTTATAAATACAGGAAAAGAAGCAGGTCAAGAAGTTTTTCACCTGCACATACATATAATGGGAGATAAAAAATAATGAAAAACGGAATAGAAAACGGATATTACCACGAAATTACACCATCAGGATTTGGAATTGCTATAAAAGCAGGAAACGTACTATTTTCAGACCAATCAGAATTTCAAAAGGTCGAAGTATTTGAAACTGATAGTGCCCTGGGTAGAGTTTTGACGCTTGATGACTTAATGATGACAACAGAGGGTGACGAATACCATTACCATGAAATGATAGCCCATATTCCGATGATGAATCATAAATGTCCGAAATCTGTTCTCGTAATAGGCGGCGGAGATGGCGGAACCGTCAGAGAAGTTTTGAAACATGACACGGTTGAAAGAGTTGTCTTGTGTGAAATCGATGGCATGGTAATTGAGGCTTGCAAAAAATTTCTTCCGACTATAGCTTGCGAATTAGACAACCCTAAAGTTGAAATCTTGGTTCAAGATGCAATTGAATATATTAAAGACAAGAAAAACGAATTTGATATTATACTAATTGATTCAACAGATCCTATGGGCCCTGGGGAAGGCTTGTTTACGGAAGAATTTTACACTAATGTTAAAAATTCTCTTACAGTAAGCGGAATAATGGTAGCTCAAGCCGACCCAC
>CALVAZ010000008.1 GCA_944325675.1 Candidatus Gastranaerophilales bacterium | reverse complement strand
GCGTCATATCTTGCAAGCTCAAGAGCATTATTTTTCAACCTGGATAATTCTTCTCCGCTATTAATTAGTCCTTCTAACATAACAAGCAGCGACTTTGAATTTGTATCAATATCCTCAAGATATAATCCCGCACCGCATTTTTCCATATATCTTGCATTCTTTCGCTGATGATCAGCTGCAGCATGAGGATAAGGAACAAAAATTGATGCAATACCGGACGCGCACAGCTCCGATATACTCAAAGAACCCGCTCTTGAAACTGCTATATCAGAAGCCTTCAAAACACTAACCATATCATCAAAATACGGCCTTATGATCAAATTTTTATCGGATTCATAACCGGGATACTCAACCGAAAGATGCTCTATAACAGTCTCAAACTTCTTTTTCCCTGTTTGAAATATAACTTGTACATCGTATTTTTGCGACAATGTTTTCAAAATCCCGACTGCAGCCGAATTAATAGATTTTGCACCCTGCGAACCGCCCATAATACATATAGTAAGCTTATCCTCCAAACCCAAATTCTTCCTTGCATCCAATTTAGTCAAAGTCTTAAACCCGCTTCTTATGGGATTGCCTGTAATATAGCAATTTTCGTTATGAATAAAATCGGCAGCACATTCAAACGCCAGCGAAACTCCTTTAGCATAAGGCGCCAAAGAACGGGTTACAAGTCCGGGGTTTGCATCGCAATCATGCATTACAAAGGGAATATTCAAAAACTTTGCAGCAATCAACGTTGGGGCAGAAACATAACCACCCGTTCCAAAAACCATATCAGGCTTGTATTTTAAAAGATAATAACCGCACTTAACAACAGCCAAAGCAAGCTGAATACCCCATTTTACCAACTCACAACACGCCTTCCTCGGCATCCCGTGAATATTTATGGGCAAAAATTCATAATCCTTGCCCTGAACAATATCAAATTCCAAATTTCTTGGATTACCGACATAATATATTTTGCTTCCCTCATCGTGCAAATAATCCGCAACCGCAATTGCAGGATATATATGCCCGCCTGTACCGCCACCTGTTATAAAATATTTTGAATTATCAGACTTCACCTTCTTGATTCCTTATTTTTTTAATTCTTTTCTTAGAAATATTCAAAAGAATGCCCACCATCCACAATGAAACAATCAATGAAGAACCGCCATAGCTGATAAACGGTAACGGCACACCCGTTGTCGGCAGGAAGGAGCTTGCAACACTCATATTCAAAAATGCTTGAAAACCTATTGTAAAAGTTAATCCGACCGCAAGCAGCTTTCCGTACATATCAGGGCATCTTCCGGCAATCAAAAACCCGCGCTGAACAAATGTAAAGAACAACCCTATAACCAAAATACATCCGATAAATCCCATTTCTTCCGCAATAATTGCAAAAATAAAGTCCGTATGGCACTCAGGTAAATAATAAAGCTTTTGGATGGAGCCGCCATATCCGACACCGCTAAACCCGCCTGAGGCAAAGGCTATCAAAGATTGAATAATATTGTACCCGGCACCTTGAGGGTCAGTTTCGGGGTGTCTCCAAATTCTCAAACGCTGTAATTGGTAAGGTTTGATTATAGTGGTTGCCGCAATAACAACGGACGTAACACCCGCGGTTACGGCACTTAAGAATAACTTCATAGAGCCACCCGCACTCAAAAACATCACAACCGACGTTGCCAACAGCAAAATTACCATACTCAAGTTAGGCTGAACGAAAATGAATGCTATCATTATCAAAATCGGAATAAACGCGAACACCCATTTGTTCTGATCAAACAAATCCGCATCATTTTTGAATGCTGATGCCAAAAGCATTACAACGGCAGGCTTTGCAAACTCAGACGGCTGAAGCTGGAACCCTGCAAGATTAATCCAGCGTTTTGCACCGTTCACAGTAACCCCCAGCGGTGTAAAGTCAACCAACAAAAGTGATACGATAATTATTATCATAAAAATTGTATTCCATTGGGGCAATTTTTTGTAATCGTAGTTAGAAAAGAATTTTAGCCCGACAAACCCGACAATAAAAGCAAGTATTTGTTTGATTAAAAACTGAGCAGGATTCCCGCCCTCATCAAGGCATTTTGGAGCAGTAGCCGAAAATATTGCCAAAAACCCGATAATTACGAGAAAAGCCACAACAACCAGCAAAGTTTTATCCGGTGACGAAACTATAATGCTTTGTATCGGCTGTCTTCTTCTGGGACGTCTATTTTCCGATCTTTGATAAGACATAGTCCTTAAATACGTCCCCCCTTTCTTCGTAGCTCTTGAACATATCAAAACTTGCACATGCCGGTGACAAAAGCACCACATCAGGCTTTAATTCAATTCCTTTATCTATTGCAGCCTGCAAACTTTCGGCACGCAAAATATTTGTAAAACCGTTATTTTGAAGATTTTTTTCAAACCTGTCAGCGGCTTCGCCTATTAATATAACAGTTTTTATATGCTTGTTAACCTCGTCGCAAAATTCCTTCAAACCGGTATTTTTATCACGTCCGCCTGCAATTAATACAACATTTTTATCATTAAAAGATTTTATCGCAACAATTGCAGCCTCCGGATTTGTGGCCTTGGAATCATTATAGAAGGAAATTCCGTTGCTTTCGCCGGTAAATTCCAAACGATGCGCAGGAGATTTGAACTCTTTAATTGCATCTTTTATTATCTGATTATCAATTCCTGCCAATTTTGCACAAATGATTGCACATTCAACATTTTGATAATTATGTTCACCCACAAGCGGACAGTCCGCAACCGGCATAGTAAACTCTACAACACCCTCTTTTTCATATATAAATTCACCGTTTTTAACGTAACAAGAATTTGCACCCTTTCTTTCTCCAAAATAGAAAACAGTACCTTCAGCCGGAAAATCCTTCAACTTTTCATCACAAGCGTTCAAAACCGAATATTTTGGAGCCTGAAGAGCTTTGAAAATCTTAGCTTTAGCAGCAAAATAATTTTCAATCCCCTGGTGCCAATCAATATGATCAGGCGTAAAGTTTGTCCAAACTGAAATAAACGGAGTCAAGGTCGGACTCATTGCAATCTGATAGGAACTCATTTCACAAACATAATAATCCAATTTGTCATCTGCCAAATCACAAGGCGGTTGACCAATATTTCCGCAAGCCTTAGCCTTGAATTTTTTCTCGAAAATATGTGCCGTCAAAGCTGTTGTCGTAGTTTTACCATTTGTACCGGTAATTGCAACAAACGGAGTATCACTCATTCTATAAGCAAGCTCCAATTCTGAAATTACTGGAATATCTTTCAACCGCAAAAGCTCAATTATAATGCTATAAGGCGGAATCCCCGGACTTGTCACGGCAAATTCAGAACCTTCAACAAATTTTAAAGAATGGCCACCCGTTTCAATGTGTATACCGAGTTTTTCCAGCTCAGGGTCAGCTTCGACATTCTTACTTTCAGTTAAATAAACATCGTACCCGTGCCTTTTTAAAAACTTCGCTGCGGCAATACCGCTTTTTGACAAACCTAATACCAAAACCTTACTCATAACTACAATATCCCTTTTGCAAAAACTTCAAATAAACCTACTGCAACGACTGAACAAATCAACGAAACCATAGCAAAAACTATAACAATTTTTTTCTCACTCCAATTACAAAGCTCAAAATGATGATGTATAGGAGCCATTTTGAAAACTCTCTTTCCGGTCGTTTTGAAACTTGCCACCTGAATAATTACGGATAAAGTCTCCATAACAAAAACCGCCGCAAGGAAAATCAACAAGAATTCAAATTTTCCCATAACGGCCAGTGTTCCCAAAAGTCCACCGATGGCAAGTGAACCTGTATCACCCATAAAAACCTGAGCCTTTGGCTTGTTATATTTTAAAAACCCGACCAAACCGCCAGCCACTGCTGCAGCAATTATAGCCACCTCAGGATATCCGCTGAATAAAGCCAATAAAGAGCACGCAACAAATGCAGGTATCCCCGTCGATGCCGCAAGCCCGTCCAAGCCGTCCGTAAGATTATAAGCATTTGATGCCCCTGTTATTATAAAAATGGACAACAACGGATACAACCAGCCTAAATTTATAACCCAATGTCCGATTGTAAAATAAGAACCAAAAGGATTTGTCATCATAACATATAAAGTCGGCAAAAGCGCAATTGCAACTTGCCTTAAAAATTTCCCTCTCGGGGTTAAACCGTCATTACCTTTGCCCTTGATTTTTATATAATCATCTTGAAAACCTGCAAAGGTATAAAACACAAGCGTCAAAAGAATTATCAAGGCATCTGTGGTAAGCCTTTGTGCAAGCATCAGAGTAATCAATGATGCAAATATTATCGCAACTATGATAAAAACGCCGCCAGTTGTCGGAGTACCCTGTTTTTGTGCATGAGTTTCGGGCGCAAGCTCTTTTACATATTGCCCGATCATTTTTTTCTTTAAAAAATCAATATACGGAACCCCGAATAACAAGCACAAAATCATTCCCAAAAGAAATGATACCGTTATCATTATCATAGTTTACCTCTTTTTAAATTTTCAATTATTTCCTCAAACTTCACAGCTCTCGATGCCTTTAAAAATATTGTATTACCGACATTCAAATTAGCAAGAATGTAACGAGATACACTCTCATTGTTGTCAAATTTTTTAACCCAAGCCCCTGCTTTTTCAAGTTCTGAGGCTATTTCAGCAGCAAGATTGCCTACCGTTAAAAATTTAACATTTTTTATATTTTGTTTTGCCAAATACCTTCCGACTTCTCTGTGATATTCAGCCTCATTTTCGCCCAATTCTCCCATATTACCGAGCACAACAACAGGATTTTCATACAATTCAACAAAAGTTTTGACAGATGCCTTCATAGAATCAGGGTTTGCATTGTAGCTGTCATTTATAACCTTGAACCCTGAAATTTCTTGAACTTCCCAGCGTTTTTCAATCGGCTTGTAGGATAAAAGTCCGCCGCAAATATCCTCGTAATTCATATTCAATTTGTAAGCAGCTTCAATAACAGCGATCGAATTTTCTATGTTATAATCCCCTTCAACATTCAATTCATAAACACGGCCTTTGTAACTAAATTTTGAATATGAAGGCTTTTTCTCTAAAATTTCAACATCATTTATCGAAAAATATATTTTTTCGCCCTTGAAGTTCACAATATTTTTAATTCTGTCTTGATTTAGTGCAATAAAAACTCCATTTTCCGGTAAAAATTCGGTAATCTCGCACTTGGCTTTTGCGATATTTTCAAGACTTCCCAACCTTCCGATGTGAGATGTGCCTGCATTTGTAATAATTGCGATGTCAGGTTTTGCATAACGTGAAATCAATTCGATTTCACCCAATCCCCTCATGCCCATTTCCACAATCAAAACCTCCGTATCAGGATTTATTTGAAAAGCTGTTTGACAAAAGCCTATTTCGTTATTGTGGTTTGAGAAAGTTTTAACTGTATTGAATTTTTTGGACAAAACCGAATAAAGCATCTCTTTTGTGGTTGTTTTCCCCGAACTTCCGGTAATCCCGACAACTTTTGGTCCAATTTTATCTTTATAAAAGCCGGCAAGCTCAAGATATGCCCTAAGGGTGTCAGGCACTTTGAAAACAATTTCCGCAGATGGAAAAATTTTGCCGCGGGTTGTAAAATATCCTAAAGCACCTTTTGACAGGGCATCTTGAATAAAATTTTCGCCGTCAAAACTGGCACCTTTTAACGGGAGATAAATATCACCTTTTTTAATCGTTCTTGTATCAGTGGAAAAGCTGTAATCAAGCGACTTTTCACTTGTTTTTAATACTTCCGCACCACAAGCCTTAACTATCTCATCTTCTCTCATACAGAATATGATACAGCAAAAAACTTCCTTAAATCATAAAGTTAACAAATATTAAAACTACTTGACAACTATTTTTATGTGTCGGATAATACTTTTACGTATTAGTATGCGGTAACTCGTTATAAAAATCCCCTAAAGCCGAAATAGGGGCTGAAATTAAAGGCCCTGATAAAGTTTCGCACTGACAAAGGGGTACGATACCCAAAATGAAAGGAAATAAGAAATGTACGCAATAGTAGAAACAGGCGGAAAACAGTATCAAGTTGAAGAAGGACGCTACGTAGAAGTAGAATTACTTGATGCAGAAAAAGACAGCAAAGTTGTTTTCGATAAAGTTGTTATGATCGTAAACGGTAAAAAATCAAAAGTAGGTCAACCTTACGTTGCAGGTGCATCTGCTGAAGGTACCGTTTTGGCTAACGACAAAGCTAAAAAGGTTATTGTTTTCAAACAAAGACCTAAAAAAGGTTACAGAAAAAAACAAGGCCACAGACAATGCTTTACAAGAGTAATGATTAACAAAATCAGAACATCAGCTCAGAAAAAAGCAACAGCAGAAACAACAGAAACAGCTGCTGAATAGATTACAAAAGTAAGAAATCAACAAGGAGAATAAAAAATGGCACATAAGAAAGGTATGGGATCTACCCGTAACGGACGCGACTCAGAAGCGAAGCGCTTGGGTGTTAAAAAATTCGGCGGCGAAACCGTTAAAGCCGGAAATATTCTTGTTCGTCAAAGAGGTACAAAAATCCATCCGGGAAATAATGTAGGAATCGGTTCTGATGATACGTTATTCGCGCTTATTGACGGACAGGTTAAATTTGAACCACACAGACGCGACAGAAAACAAGTTAGCGTTTACGCAGTGTAGAATAAAAATTGAAAAGACAAAAAAAGAACCGAAAATTCGGTTCTTTTTTTTATTTTTAAGCTTCATACATAACAACCGGCGACGGTAATTTTTCAGCTATTTTAAGAGCTTTTAAAAAATATAATTGCATTTTCTGCATATCAGTCATTGGCGCACCATTTTTTTCTTTATCAGACAAATCATCATAGAGTTCATTCATCCTTTGACGCTGAATCTTTTGATTACGTTCTCTCATGATTTCCTGAGGGGGACGACTAGTACGAGTCGGTGCAAAATATCCGACATTTCTGACACAATCAACCATACACACACTCCTTTCATTTATATATATAAAGTACTTCGGAACAATTTTTTTGATATAAATCAAAAAAAAATATTAATTTTTTTTACAAATATACTTTTTTTATTAAAGATTATCATTAAATACACCGATAAGAAAAATGTAATTA
>CALVAZ010000007.1 GCA_944325675.1 Candidatus Gastranaerophilales bacterium | reverse complement strand
TTTAGGCATAAAAAAGAGGATTCCAAAAACCTTGAAATCCTCTTTTAAATGGTTGCGGGAGCTGGATTTGAACCAACGACCTTCGGGTTATGAGCCCGACGAGCTACCAGACTGCTCCATCCCGCGTTATCCTCTTCTAATTATATTATGAGCTGTAAAAACTTCTTGTCAAGTATTCATTAATGGGACTTAATATATGCTTGACAAATAATTTTGGTATAGTATGATGGGCTCTAGGAATATAAGGATAGCTGATTGAACTCAAGGGTGAGGTTTTGCTTATTTGAACGATTAAATATAAAGCGTATTTGCTGGTGTTGATATGTTAAGAAAAACGTATGTTCAAAAAATACTGGTTGTAAGGTATGGCACGATTGGGGATGCTATTTTGGCAAGTGCATTTTTGCGTGAGTTGAGAAAATCATGCGAAGAAGCTCAGATAGATGTTCTTGTCGATTGTATTTCATATGAGGTAATAAAAGAATGTTCTTATATTAATTCTATCCACAAAGTTAATGGTAAATATAGAAGTCTTTTTAGATATATTGAGATGTTCCGAGGATATGACACCGTTTACTTTTTAAAAAATGATAATTTTTTTACTAAGGTCGCGTTTCTTGCAAGAGTTAAAAATAGGATTGGTTTTAGGCTTCGCAGAAATTTTGCTCTAACAAAGAAAGTAAACTATGAACCCGATATGCATGAAATAGATTGCTATTTAAGTATGTTAGACGATTATTCAAATAGCATGTCAGAAGTATGGATAAGTGATGAATCAAGAAAATCTGTCCAAAAAATTTTGGAAGATATTAAACATAAAATCGTTGTAATCCAAGCCACAAGCAGATTTAAAATAAAAAATTGGACAGATAAAAATTGGGTGAAAATTATCAAATATTTATCTGATGAATTGAATTTTCAAGTTGTATATCTGGGCTCGTCAAATGATGATTATTCCGGAATAAACAAGTCTTTGTCTGACGTTAAAATACCACCTGTTAATCTATGCGGGCAGGTAAGTATTAAAGAATCTATGGCTATTATCGAAAAAGCGACTCTGTATATAGGTGTAGATTCTGGTTTGGGGCATGTTGCTGCCGCACTTGATATCCCCTCTATTTCATTAATGGGGCCTACTTCAACGAAGCATTGGAGACCAAGAAGTGATAAAAATACTGTGATAAGCAAATTTTTTAAATGTTCTCCATGTATTTTACAACCAAAAGCTAAATGCCGTTGTAAAGGTATTGCAGATTGTATGCAAGCAATTACGGCAGAAGATGTTATATACGCTATAAGCCAAAAGTTGGATCAGCATAATTCGGATTAAAAGGAGAAGATTACCGTGAAGAATATATTTTCAATAGAGGATTATGGAGAAACTCATCGACTTTTAAGGTTATGTGGTTTTAAAATAAAATATACCAAACGAAAGTTTGCAAAGTTGCGAAGTGAAAGTCCATATTATTATTACAAAAAGAATAATATTGATATAACTACTATACCGCCTGCAACGGGCCAAACAAGGGATATTCAGCTTGCGAATTTGGCATTGTTGAAAGAGTTAGATTATGTTTGCAAGCAAAACAATCTTAAATATTGGCTTGATGGAGGTACCTTATTAGGTGCTGTTCGTCATAAGGGTTTTATTCCTTGGGATGATGATATTGATGTCGCTATGCTGCGTGATGATTACGAAAAAATTATTGATGCTTTTAAAAAATCCTCAAGAAACCCAGATATTTTTGCCGATTATGTAGTAAGCGAAAGGAATTTTGCACAATGTATCATTAAGGTACAGCACAAAAAATGTCCACACCTATTTGTTGATATTTTTCCTTGGGATATATATGGTAAAAGATTAACCCTTGAAGAACAACTTCAAAAAACTCTATACTTAAAGTCTTTACGCACAGAATTAGAAAAAATATTTAAGGTAAAAGAACCTTCAAGTAAGGTACGAAAAATGATATGTTCATATATGACTGAAAAAGTCTTAACAAACAAAGTTACGGATGATAAAGGTGATTATGTCTGGGGTTTAGATTTTAACCATGGCTGGAGCAATTGGTTTACTCACTATGAAGTATTGCACCCCTTAAAAACAATCGAATTCGAGGGAATTGAATTTCCGTGCTTGAACGATCCTGATGCTTTTTTGTCAAGGTTGTACGGTGATTACATGGCATATCCTAAAAAGATAGGCACAGGACATAGTATGTTTTTAAATTTGGATAATGAAGAAAAACAAGCAATAGAAGAATTGAAGTGTAACAAGGAAAAATGAATATGAAAAATTATGGAATAATACTAGCTTCCGGTATAGGGAGCCGTTATAGCAGTGATATACCAAAACAGTTTATTAAAATTGCTGGAAAAACAGTTTTGGAGCATACGGTAGAAGTTTTTGAAAAAGCGACAGGTATAGACGAGATAATTCTTGTGGTTACACCTGATTACCGATATATTGTGGAAAATATTCTGTTAAAAAATAATTACAAGAAAATTAAAAAGTTGTTGAATGGTGGTGCAACTAGAAAAGAGAGTTCTTATATAGCAATATCCTCGATTGAAGATTCGGAAGCTAACGTAATTATTCATGATTGCGCCAGACCGTTTTTAACTCAAAAAATTATAGAAGATTGTATCCAAGCACTAAAAAAATATGACGCAATTGATGTGGCAATACCGTCAGCGGATACTATAATAAAAGTCAAAGATAATGTAATTGAAAAAATTCCCAATCGTGCAGAATTAATGCGAGGCCAAACTCCTCAGTGTTTCAAATTATCGCTCATTAAAAAGGCGCATGAATTATCAAAAGACGATAATAACTTTACAGATGACTGCGGTTTAATAGTCAAATATAATTTGTCAAAAGTTTTTGTAGTTGAGGGATCCGGCGAAAACATAAAAATAACATATCCTGAAGATATTTTTATGGCCGATAGGCTTTTTCAAATAAGAAGTTCATTATATCCAGAGAGTGAATGCTTAACGGGTATTAAAGATAAAGTTATTGTAATTTTCGGAGGTACAAGCGGTATAGGAGAGTGTATTTATAATCTTGGTAAAAAATTAAAAGCAAAAGTTTTTGCAGCATCAACTCGTACAGGTTGTGATATTACGTCTTATTCAAGTATCAGCAATTTTTTGGAAAATGTTTATAAAAAAACAGGTAAAATTGATTATGTAATAAATTCTGCCGGTATTTTAAGGATTGGGAAACTGCTTGATAGAGAAATTGACGATGTAAGGAAAGATATTGAAATAAATTATATTGGTTCAATTAATGTCGCCAAAGCAAGTATTCCATATTTGCAAGAGACTAAAGGTGGAATTCTTTTATTTGCGTCAAGTTCATATACACGGGGCCGTGCTCTTTATTCAACTTATTCATCTACTAAAGCGGGTATAGTGAATTTAGCACAAGCACTTGCGGAAGAATTGAGCAATGATAAAATTAGAGTAAATGTTATAAATCCCGAAAGAACTGCAACTCCAATGAGGTCTAAAGCTTTTGGTAAAGAGCCAGAAGGCAGTTTGTTAGCTCCTGAAAAAGTTGCAGAGGCAAGTTTAAAGACTCTGCTTTCCGATCTTACAGGGCAGGTTATTGATGTAAGGCGCGAAGTTTAATGTATTTTGCAGCATTAAACCTAAACACCTATAATTTTTCGAGTATTTTGTACTTGGAGTTTAATCAAGAATTCCTTTAAAATTACAAGAATACCTAAACTTACTCCGGTCACGGTACAGAACCTTACCACTGCAATTAAAATTGCAAAGAAAAGGTCTTGTGTGCTGTTGACCGGTAAGACTTTAGCGGTATTAAAAAATTGGTTAAAAGCGAAAAATATGTACCAATGTATGAAAAATATTGAGAAACTATATTTGGCAATTAAATCCATACTATTATTGAACCAAGTGCATTGTTTTATTTTTTCATCATAATGCATCAAATATCCCAAAACTACGAAATTTAGAAATATTTTAGATACAGTATTATTCATTATATTGAAATTGTGTAGTAAATAAACATCCAAAGCAGCTGTAAAAAGCATCAAAAATATTACTGCCCAGCGATATTTATAGCATAAACTTATTTTATCTTTATTTGCTGAAAAATACATTCCAAGAATGTACATTGACGCAAAATGTACAAAACCGTTAAGTACGTATTTTATATATTCAAGGTATTTATCAAAATAGCCGAGTCCTACTAAATTTTCAGGTTCAAGAGCCATTCTCGGTACCAAGAAAGTTACCAAAAGAAGCAGCGGGATAAACTTATAAAGAATCTTTTTTCGCTCTAAAATTAAAAACACATCTGCCAAAAGAAAGAATATGCAAATCATCGGAATATACCAGGTCGGAACATTTTGTACACGACCCGTAGTTAAAAATATTCCTATTTGTGCAAAAGGGTTCAAGCCGTCAAATGGGTTGCCGTATGCAATTGGCATTGTAAAACACAAAATTATCCCCGGAATTGCTGTTATCAAATATGGCATAATAACGTTTGTCCATTTTTTTTTCAGATAAGTTTTGTATTCATATTTATCTGAAAGATGTTGGAATAAAAATCCTGATATAAATACAAAAAGGGCAGTTCCGCCGGTGAAAATTTCAAACGCAATGTTGTTGCACCATGTGCCCGGATTTCCAAATTGCATAGTATGTCCCACGACTATTAATAAAATTGCAAGTCCTCTAAATACATTTATATAATTAAGCATTTCTCTTTTAGGTTTTGGTTGTTGTATGGTTGTATTTTGCATAAATTCCTCTTATAAACTCTTTATTGCACCCCAAGCACGTATTGTTCCGCGTTCGTATTTTATCAGGTAATAATTCCCGTCTTTTACGTATTCAATTGTAGCACGCATATGAATTTTTTCTTCATCCGGCGGCATACCCACCTCAGCACGTTTTTTATTTGTTTTTTCGCGTTCTTTTTCGCGCTTTTTTTTTATTTTTTGATAATCTTTGTCGAATTCTTTGTTGTAGGCTTCCTTGTCCTCTTCAACCTTAAAAACGGGGATTATTGCAATAGGTTTTTTTGTTTGCATAAGGATTAAAAAATCCCGCTCGTCAGAAAGTGCCAATTCATAATGCCCTGCGGGTATCAGATTACCTTCAGTGTCAGAAATTTTATCAACAATAATTAAAATAGGGTAATCAGAATCCCTTAGTGAATACCTGTAAATTGCCTGTGAACCTAAGCTTACACCTGAAGTTTCCTGCGGATGAACAGGGTAAGGCCTAATCTCCGGAAATGTCAGAATTTTTTCTGTATAAAGCCCCTCAAGCATTATTGAACTCCTTGAACGAGTTTTTTTATGGCATTATCAATTTCTTTGAAACTTTTCCCTAAAGCTTTTTCAGTTCCGACAAATACCAAGGACAAATATTTTTGAGAATTTCCGAGGTTGTTTTCTTTCAGTAACAATCTATAACTTTCTCTCATAAGCCTTTTAAGACGGTTTCTTTTTACGGCTCGTTTATGGACTTTTTTACTCACAACAAAGCCCACTTTTGTTGGGGTATCATCTTTTTTTAAAATTCCTGCAAACAAAGTTACTCCACCCTTATGGGAGGAGTTCTTTACTTTGTATGTTGCTTTAAATGCGGATCTGTTTTTTAGTCTGTATTGTTTAGGTAACATATATCCGCCCTTTCATTAATTGCTTACAGGTATAATACATCCCTAAATCGCAAAAAATGTGCTATTTATAAACAAAAAACTAAGCACGTTTTTTAGCAGAGATAGCCAATTTATGACGACCTTTAGCACGACGTCTGTTTAAAACTTCTCTGCCGCCTGGGGTAGCCATTCTTGCTCTGAATCCGCTAACGTGTTGTCTTTTTACTTTCGTTCCTTCTAGTGTACGTCTCATTTTCTAATTCCCTTTTATTTATATTTGTCGTATGATTTTTATGTTAAATGAAAAAAACTCATTAGTCAATATTTTAGCGAAGCGAGGTTAAATAATATGAACAAAAAAATAGGCTTTATCGGTTGCGGAAAAATGGCAAGTGCAATTATTAAGGGGATTTTGTCCTCTTGCTGTGATAATAATTACGAAATCAAAGGTTCTGAAGTTAATTGTGAGATAGCAGAACTTGCGCAAGAAAGGTTGGGCATACCAGTTTTAACGGATAACAGAATGCTTGTAATGGATAGTGACGTTATATTTTTAGCAGTAAAACCTAATTATGTTGAACAAATTTTAGAGGAGATAAAAGATGAAATTACGCCGGAGAAACTAATTGTATCTATTGCAGCGGGTGTAAATACGTCAAAAATAGAAAAAATAATCGGTCAGGCAAGAGTAATAAGAGTGATGCCGAACACTCCGGCTCTTGTTTTGGAAGGTATGAGCGGTATATGTAAGGGTGAATTTGCAAAAGATGAAGACGCGGCTTTTGTCATGAAATTGCTTTCAAGTATCGGTAAGTGTATAGAAGTTGACGAAAAACAAATTGACATAGTTACAGCTATTTCAGGCTCAGGCCCGGCCTTTTTCTACAAAGTTATTGAAGATATGGCCAGAGCCGGCGAAAAATTGGGGCTTGATTATGAAAAATCACTTTTGTTGGCGACACAAACGGCACTAGGTTCCGCTAAAATGGTATTTGATAGAGGCAGCTTAACTGTTCAAAATCTTATAGATAACGTAGCTACAAAAGGTGGCTGCACTTTTGTCGGAATTTCAGTTATGAATGAAGAAAATTCAGACAAATTATTTTATGATGTGATAGATGAAACCGCAAAAAAAGCTCATGAATTAGGAAAATAATCAAAATTTTAAAGGGTAATTGTCTGGTATTTTCCAGTTATTTCGCATTATTAAAGTCACGCACCCCCACTGCCTATTAGGAGTCCCGCAGTCCCTTAAAAGATTTTCCGTCTTGTCTCCTGCGCCATATGTAAGTATCTGTGCAGTATTAGGATTTATTATAAAAAGAAAAGTATTTGTTCCGTCAAAAGAGCCCAATTTGCAGTTTGTGTAATTGACGCAGTAAAATAAATATAAATTCCCAAGCCCAGCACTTCCATCAGGTTTTGTTCCTGAATAGTAACTATTAAACCCACTGCCATCAGTAAATGCTACTTTGTAATAGGTGTTATTAACTTCGGGACCTTCTTCTATGATTGTTTTTATATATTTCGTTACATTATCTTTGTACCATTGCGTTAAATATTCCGAATCTGTCAAATCTCTTTGTCCAAATGTTATTGTTCCGTTTTCTGCTATATTTAATTTTAGAGCTTGCGACATTGTAGAGTAGAATCTTGCAAGTCTTACTTCAACATATTTTTTCTTGTAACTTTGAATAAGATTCGGGATTGTTAGTGCAGCGACAACACCTATTATGCCTAAAGTTATTAATAATTCTGCTAAAGTAAAACCGTCTTTTTTCATCAATCCTCCTTTTGGTTTGTAGACGTAATTTAAAAAATAATAAGTATTATAGTTCCTTTTATCAAAATATCATTCCAAAAATAAGAAATATAATTCTATAAAAATATACTATCATGGGTATTAATATATTGTCAAATTTAATACAATATGCTTTATGGACGATAACGATATTTTAAAAATTGTGGCTGATAATATCAGATTAGAACGTTTGAGGTGTAGACTTTCTCAGGAAAAGCTTGCAGAAATGGTTGATATTTCTACCAAATATTTGAACATGATTGAAAACAGAAAGGCTAACCCGACAATTGTTATTGTTGTCCGTATTTGTGAGGCTCTAGGAATAGATTTAGATACCATTTATTCTAGATGATTTTATTTGCAAGTGCTAAAAATTCAATGATATTCAAGATTTTGGGATGTTTTTTGCCTAAAAATCCTTGATAGATTCCGATTATGCATGAAGGACAAGCCGTCAAGATTATATCTGCGCCTGTGTCAGCCAAGTTTTTAGCTTTTTGTCTTGTCATTTTCATAGATAATTTGGGATTTCGGATGGCAAATTCGCCTGCAAATCCGCAGCATTCATCGTAATCTTTAGCCTCAATGTATTCAATGTTTTGACATTTGCTGAGTAAAGGCTTTAAAAAGGCGTCAGATTTTAGATGACACGGTTTGTGAAAGGTCACTTTTAAAGGCTTTTTAAAAATAAATTTTTTATCTTGTATTGCAAGAAAATGGCATATATTAATAATATTTGGTTCTTTTAAATCATTTGTATCCTTGAAATAGTCTTTTAATGCACTTTCACAACTTGCGCAATCCGTTATAACGTAGTCATAATCTCCTTTTAAAAGTTCAAGGTTATGATTTTTAACATTTTTATATCGTTCAAGATTCCCGCTTGATAAAAAGGGGACCCCGCAGCATTCAAAATCCTTTTTAATTAACTCCACATCAAAATTCGACAAAACTTTTTTCATCGCTTTTTCAGATTTTGGATTTATCATATTTACACAGCCCTTAAAATA
>CALVAZ010000006.1 GCA_944325675.1 Candidatus Gastranaerophilales bacterium | reverse complement strand
CGATAATCGGGCGTCCTAATGTAGGCAAATCAACACTTTTGAACCAAATCTTAGGACAAAAAATTGTTATAACAACCGATAAAGCTCAAACAACACGAAAGAGAATAAAAGGGATACTCACAACCGACGAAGGTCAGATAGTTTTTATTGACACTCCTGGAGTCCATAAGCCCCTGAACAAGCTTGGTGAATTTTTACTTGATGAAGCCAAAATTTCAATTCCCGATGCCGATCTAATATTGTTTTTAGTTGATGGTTCAGAACCAGCAGGCAAGGGCGATAAGTGGATTGCACAAAACCTTTTGCAAACTGAAATTCCGATAATAATTGTTATGAACAAAGTTGATAAAATAAAAAATACAGCTAAAATTGAAGAAAATTTATTGACTTATAAAACTTTATTCGACAAAAATCTTCCTGTGGTGAGGATATCTGCCAAAACAGGCCGAAACATTGATACTCTGTTAAATAACATATATAAAAAACTTCCCGAAGGTATACCAATGTATCCCGAAGATATTGTTACGGAAGAAACAATGCGTGATGTTACAGAGGAAATTATTCGAGAAAAAATTCTATTGAACACCTCTGATGAAATTCCTCATTCCGTTGCTGTTAAGGTTGAAAACTATTTCGAACAGGAAAATATTGACAAAATTTACGCTTCCATTTTTTGCGAAACAAAAAGTCAAAAAGGTATTTTAATCGGCAAGGGCGGAAATATGCTGAAAAAAATCGGCACCGAAGCAAGAAAAGAGCTTGAAGAAATAACCGAAAAAAAAGTTTATCTTGAACTAAATGTCAAAGTAGAAAAAGACTGGCGCAAAAAACAATCCTCACTCAAAAACTTTGGCTATGAAGCAGAACTTTGAGTTTTCATAAGTTTTTTTACGAAATTTTTTTCTACAATTTTATCTCTTACAAAAACGCTGCTTGCCGCCACCAAACCTGAAATCACAGCACTCAGTAAATATGTCGACCAAGCAAAAGCATTAAACTTACACATATTTTTATACATTGGCTTATTTAAAACATCTTTTGCCAATTTTGCCGCATTAAGACTTGCGATACCTTCTTCTGCCAAAAGTGGCACAAAACACAGTGAAGTTAGCTTTCCACAATTGTTTTTCACAAAGCTTAAAGACTTATGCAACATATTTTCTGATGAATCAGATTTTTCTTTTTTATTCCACAATAACCCAATCAAAAGAATTGCCGGTGGTAATTTTGTTAGAATGGGAGTTTTATACTTGGCAATCATTTTACGTATAAAATTGTTTTGACGACCTATCGCATGGCCTATTTCATGGAACCCGACTAAAGGGAACTTGTCTTGGTTGATTAATATTACAGAAGCATCACCTATATAACAAGCATTATATCCTGCTGCGACAGCCCTCATACTTGCCTTGAATTTATCCGAGATTTTCTTGTTTGGTACCTTTTTCATTAAAGATATAAAAATATTTTTTTGAGGACGTTTTACACATCTGGATTCCACAGTTTTCAACACTTCATTAATATTATCATTGTTAGTATCAAGCATCAAAATCCCCGCCTCTTTTAGTCCTGATTTTTCATAAGCAGCTAACAATGGGTCTTTGTAAACAGCATTATTTCTTATAAAACCGGTAATACGCTTTTGGGTATAACGACTTGCAGCAACATTGGCAAACAGTCTTGCAACATTTCTTGTTGCAAAACCACCTGCAACACCTAATGATAGATTGTAAATATTTTGCTGCTCCATAGTTATCTAGTTAGGAAAACGACTTATTTCTTGCAGATAATGTTCAAGCGCCATATAACCGTTGTAAATTTCATTGGATATACTAGCATATCTGCTTGCATCAAGATATTTTAACTCTTTTACCCTTATTTCGAGTAACTTTTCTGCATCATCTTTTAATTTATTGTCAGACGCCCATTTCTGTAAAAGAGCTAACTCCTCATACATCTGCTTCATCGTAGTATATTCCAAAATATTAAAGTCATATTTTTTCAATAATGCTTTTTCAACGTTTGAAATTCTACTCATTACGGCCTGAAACTTGAAAACTTTTTTAATTATAATATAGTTATCCGCCAATTTTCTATGAAAATACGGAATAGTATTACGTGCCAAAAGTGCAGCATAAGAACGAGACGTAAACATATCTGACTCATTTGAAAACGTACTTTTTGATGTTAAATCAAAATTGGATTTTTTATCAAGAATGTTTTCCAGCATTCGACCTCCGCATGATGATAATAAAATAACATATTTTTTTTGTCATGCCATGTTTAAGTTTTTTTTACATAAATTAAAAAAGCCGGTCTCAAAGACCGGCTCAACTATATTTCTTTTTTAAGCTTAATTTTCCAATTGCTGCATAATTTCAAAAGGTTTTTCCGCAACTTTCATGGTCTCACGATCAATAATACCTCTTTTCAATTCTGTAAACGTAGCTTTTTTAGAATTAAACATTTTCTTTAAAAATTCGTAAGAAACTTTCGGGTCACATTTGTCGCCACAGGTAAACAAATCAACCGCAGCATAACCTAATTCCGGCCAAGTGTGTATTGCAAGGTGGCTTTCAGATATTATAACAACACCTGAAACACCGTATGGGTTAAACATATGGAAACATTTTTGGACAATAGTTGCACCACATTCAAGTGCGGCATCCACCATATATTTTTCTACTTTGTCTAAACTGTTTAATGTGTTTGGATCACATTCAAAAAATTCTGCTAAAACATGTTGTCCTAAGTGGATTTCTTCAATTCCGCTTTCGTTGAACGCTGTGAAAGGTGAAGTTATTGCCAATTCATGTGCCTCCTTATAAATGTATATTTACTACTACTTTGCTATAACATATTACAATAAAAATTCGTAAATTTGTAAAATTTACACTTTTTTTTCAGAAATTTATTTTTTGTTATAAAAAAATATAGCCGAAATTCAGAAATATTGTACCGTTCAGATGTACTATTTTTGTTAAGAATTATTAACCTTGTAACAGTATTTTTTAATACTTTGTTATAAAATCAAAATATGAACAAAATACTTGTAGTTGACGACGATTTAGCGATAAATGAATTAATAAAAATAAACCTTGAACTTGCGGGATATAAAGTTATACAAGCCTTCGACGGAACGACTGGCTTTGCATTGTGCAAACAAGAATTGCCTTCCGTTGTAGTTTTGGACGTCATGATGCCTGAGGTAGATGGGTTTACTGTCGCTCAAAGAATTCGAAAAAATGATTCCACTAAAAATATTCCGATAATTATGTTAACAGCATTGTCACAGTTGAATGATAAAGTTAACGGATTTAACATAGGTGTAGATGATTATTTAGTTAAACCGTTTGAAGTGGAAGAATTGCAAGTAAGAATTCGTGCTCTTTTAAAGAGAACACACCAAATTCCTGAATCAGCATCCACAAGAGAATTGTTAACATTGGGAGATATAACTCTTTTGCCTGAAACTTATTCAGTGAAAATTAAAGATAAACAAGCCAAACTAACCCCGATTGAATTTGATATATTCAATTTATTATTCCAAAATCACGGTAATATGGTATCCTCAGCCCAATTACTAAAGGATATATGGGGATATTCACCTGATGACGATATTGAAACAATCCGTGTACACATAAGACATTTGAGAGCCAAATTAGACAAAATTTCGGATGGTAAAAAGTACATAGAGACCATTTATGGCGGAGGCTATAAACTGGTCTTGTAAAGGAGGTTCTTAAATGCCAAAACTAAGTGAAATAAAACTTATTGACGCCACAGCTCAAGATATGGCAAGAGCATTGAATTACGCTATGCAAAAATCCAAAAAAACAGCTAATGTTCTAACAGGTCAACTAAATATGTTTGGATATGCTAAAGAAAAACATATTTTGAAAATGTATCCCAAAGATACTTTTACAAAAGAAGGAAAATTGAATCCGTTAAAACGATTACAATTTGCTTTTGAAATGCAAAATGTTTTCAAAAATCCAAAGCCAATAAGTGAATTCAATCTCATTGACTATGCAAATGCGATAATCAAATACATCACAAAAAATAGTTAAAAATAAAATTTACAAACAAAAAGACAACCATAAAGGTTGTCTTTTTTGTTTTAACTTTTTTAAAATTAAGCTTCAGCAGGAGCTTCTTCAACTGCTTCTGCAGCGGCAGCTTCTTCCGCTTCTTTAGCAGCCTTAGCTTCAGCTTCTGCTTGTGCTTTAGCTTCCGCTTCTGCAGCAGCTTTCGCTTGAGCCTTTTTAGAAAGTTTTACAGCTTCTTTCTTTTTGTAATTCAAAGTGCCGTCAGCGTTGCAATTTTTAATTAAATATGCAACTGTTTCAGTAGGTTGAGCACCTTTTTTAATCCAGCTTTCAGCAGAGACTTTGTCTAATTGCATAACCTTAGTTTTAGGGTTGTAGTGACCTAATTCTTGAATAGGTTTACCTTCACGTTTTGTTGTTGAATTAATAACAATGATTCTGTATGTAGGGTTTTTCTTAGCACCCAATCTTTTTAATCTAATTTTTAACATTTCAATTTCCTTCTTATTAAATTTTTCACCATTCGGAAAATCAACCGCCGCTTGCTGTTTTCCTGAAACAAGGCTAAGAGGAGTCGCCCGTTCCAAGACAATGGAACCACAAAAATATTCAATAATCAAGCCTACATTAACAAAAATTACATAAAAACTATTATCGTAAGCCTAATAGATGTGTAGCCGCGCCGTGATTATAGGCGCGGTGAACAATTGCAAATTTTACACCCCTCACCCTACCCTCTTCCACAAGGGGAGAGGAAATATGGTGGAAAATTTGCAACGGCACGTATGTGCGCCCTTTAGGGCTTTGCAATCCTTCGGATTGCCCAAAACGATTGCGTGTTTCTCTTTCTTTTGCCGGCGTTTTCTTTCTCTTTACCTCGCAATTAAAGAGAAAGAAAATGCCTATTAGTAACGATAATAATTCTTGTGTAAAGCGGTTTTACTAATTACTGTGTTATTTGACCAATAATTATATAAGCGCCGTCATCAATATTGTCACTATATCTTGTCCTGCCTCTGGCAGATAATAGTTTTTATGTAAGCGTTCGAAGCTATTTATCAGCGATTCTGTTTTCAAGTTTTCTGTTGTGAATAATTGACGAAACAAAGGCTGCTGCAATAAAGCCAAAACCTATTAAACCCGTTATAACCTCAGGAACTTCTTTAACGGTAGATATAAACATAATAACCGCCAAAGCACCTATCGCCCAATGTGCGCCGTGTTCAAGATAAATAAAACGGGCAAGAGTTTTCTTTTCGACAAGCATTATTGTCAAAGATCTTACAAACATTGCACCAATTGCAAGTCCAATAGTTATAATTATTATATCTTTACTCAAAGCAAAGGCTCCCAAAACTCCATCTAAAGAAAAGGAGGCATCAATTAATTCCAAATAAATAAAACTGACAAGTCCGGTACATTTTGCACCTTCAGCACATTGTGCCAAACGCATTTTTTCATGATGTTCCAAATAATGGGTCAAACCGTCAATTATAAGATAAACTAAAATCCCGAACAAACCCGAAATAACAACGCTCAATTTTTGTTCTGTTGGAACAACATCGTACAAAACTAATAGAATTAACATTGATAAAATAGTTTCAATGCTTTTCACATGATCTAAATGAGCTAAAGGAGCTTCAATTTTTTTAATCCAATGAACATCTTTTTTGTGATCGAAGAAATAATGTAAAAACAACATCATCAAAAACATTCCGCCAAATGAAACAATCGGGGCATGAGTTTGGTGCAAATAATAGGCGTACTTATCAACATTAGTCAAAGCAATTTTTGTAACCTCAAGCATACTTAATTTTGCAAAAATTGCCACGACGAGTATCGGGAATAAAAATCTCATACCAAATACGGCTATTGCAATACCCCAAGTCAAAAATCTGTGGCGCCATACAGGTGTCATTTTTTCTAACTTCATAGCATTTACAACAGCGTTGTCAAAAGATAAACTAACCTCTAAAATGCCCAGAATTATGGCGATAAAAACACACAACAAACCGGTTCCTGCATGAACATGCTCACCCCAAAAGTACGCGCCTATAAGGCCAAATATCGTTACAAGATATGATCCTAAAAAATAATTCATAATTTAATCTCTCCAAACCAATTTATAACATAAAAAATGGTACCCTGTCCAGCAAAAATATCCTTGTAAAAATATTTTGACGTGCAATAATATAAAGTATCGGAAGGGATGACATGTCAAACACTCTTGCATACTTATTAGACGGCAAAATTTATATCAACTTAACTAACAGATGCACTAATTCCTGCATTTTTTGTCTAAGAAACGACAAAGATGATGTTTGTGGCAAGAATATGTGGCTTGATACGGAGAATTTTTCGGCGCAAGATGTTATTTCGCAACTTGATGAACTGCCTATTTCTTCTGAAATAACTTTTTGCGGTTATGGCGAACCTATGTTAAAACTTGATATCTTAAAAGAAGTTGCAAAATATATAAACGAAAAATATCCAAATGTTAAAATTCGAATAAATACCAATGGACACGCAAACTTTGTCTATAAAAGGAATGTGTGTGAGGAGTTGAAAGATTTAATTGACGTAATATCAGTAAGCCTAAACGGTGCAGATGAAAAAGAATATAATGAACTTTCTCAACCTTCATTCAAAGGGGCATATGAGGAAGTGAAAAAATTTATAAAAGCATCTTCTGATGCCGGTATAAAAACCGTAGCCACTGTTGTTGAAGGTTACAAAGGCAGACATATTGATATTGAAAAATGTAAAAAAATAGCAAACGAACTTGGCGCAAACCTAAGAGTTCGAGAATGGATAGAAAACGGTTATTCATAGGAGAAAACAATGCTACAACAGGTAAAAAATCAACCAAGTTTTGAAGGGAAGGTGTTCTTCCTAAACACTGCTAACGTAGGGAAAAAAGGAAAGAATGTTTTCGGCCAAGTAAGACCTTGCTTGAAAAACATGGTTAAGAATGAATCCTATGACTTATACATAAGAGCCGGACTTTGGGATGGTGTTCATATATGGGCCGGTGGGGAAAAATCCGGTTACAAACCTGTTTTTAAAAAATCAATTCATCCGGAATTATTGATAAGCGGGGCAAAAGAAGCTATTGCAAAATATAAAAATACATCACAAATTAATCCGACAAAAATCAGTTTTTTAACTAGAATAAAAAATATGTTTAAATAAATAAGTAAAAGAAAGGAAAGAAAATGAAATCTTTAGACAAAATTATGAAACCGAAAGCAATTGCTGTAATCGGTGCATCAACAAAAGAACACACAATCGGTTCAGATATTATGAAGAGATTGCAAGAATACAAATTCAACGGGAAAATTTATCCTGTAAACCCTAAAGGCGGTATAATCGAAGGTTTGCAAGCATACACCTCAGTAAAAGAAATCCCAGGAGAAGTTGACCTTGCGATTATTGTTGTAAACGCAAAATTTGTACTTGATACAATTGACCAATGCCACGAAAAAGGAATTAAAGGACTTTGCATCATAACAGCAGGATTCAAAGAAACAGGTGCTGAAGGTGCAGAAGCAGAAAAACAATTATTGGCAAAAGTTCGTGAATACGGTATGAGATGCGTAGGTCCTAACTGCTTAGGTGTTGTAAATACTCACCCTGACATCAGAATGGACGGTTGCTTTGCTGAATCTTTACCTGAAAGAGGTAATATCGGGTTTGTTTCTCAATCAGGTGCTTTAGGCGGCGGTATTTTGAATATTTTGAAAGACTTGAACCTTGGTTTTGCTCAATTCATCTCAATAGGTAACCAAGCTGATGTTAACGCTGAAACAGCTATGGAATATTGGGAAGATGAAGACGATGTCGAACAAATTCTTTTGTATATGGAATCTATTCAAAACCCTGCAAACTTCAGAAACTTAGCATCAAGAATTTCAAAGAAAAAACCAATTCTTGCATTAAAGGCAGGACGTTCTGCAGCAGGTGCTTCAGCAGCATCTTCACACACAGGCTCTTTAGCAGGTGCTGATAAGGCTGCAAACGCTTTATTACAACAATCAGGTGTAATAAGAGAATACTCATTGAAAAATCTTTTTGCAACCGCAAAAGTTTTTGCTAACTGCCCTATTCCAAAAAGGCGACAGAGTAGCAATTATTACAAACTCAGGCGGCCCAGGAATCATGGCAACTGACGCAGTTTGTGAATACGGTATGCAGATGGCTAAAATTTCTGATGCTACAAAGGAAAAATTAAGAAGCTTCTTACCTTCAGCAGCATCAGTTAAAAACCCTATCGATATGATAGCATCAGCACCTATTGAACATTACAAACAAACTTTGGAAACTGTAATTGCTGATGAAAATGTTGACATGATTATGGTAATTTACCTTCCGTTCTTGGGATTGAAAGATATTGATGTTGCAAAAGCAGTTATGGAAATTAAAGCTCAATATCCGCAAAAACCTGTTATCGGTGTATTCATGACTAAGAGCGAATTCTTTACAGCATTGTCTGATATGAACGTAAATATGCCGTTCTTTATGTATGCAGAAGAAGCAGCTGACGGCTTCAACAGACTGAACCAACAAAGAAAATGGATGGAAAGACCTCAAGGAAAAATTCCTTGCTATGGTGTTGACAGAGCAAAAGTTGAAAAAATTATCAAATCATCCATCGCAGAAGGCCGTGACCAATTAACAACATTGGAATCAATTGATGTTCTTCAGGCTTATGGTATCCGAGCTTGTAAATACGGCTTAGCAACAAATGAAGAAGAAGTTGTAACTTTGGGTAACTCTATCGGATACCCTGTTGTAATGAAAATGACATCAAAAACAACTTCACACAAAACTGATGTTGGCGGCGTAAGAGTTAACATCCAATCAGAAGAACAATTGAGAGCCGAATACAAAGACTTGATTGAAAAATTAACCGAAAAAGGTCTTATCGAAGGTCTTGAAGGTGTGATAATTCAAGAAATGGTAAAAGGCAACAGAGAAATGGTTTGCGGTATCGCAACAGATCCTCAATACGGTCCTATGATGATGTTCGGATTAGGCGGCGTATTCGTTGAAGCATTGAAGGATGTAACATTTAGAATTGCACCTTTAACAGATCAAGACGCTGCTGAAATGGTAAAATCAGTAAAAGCCTACAAATTACTTCAAGGTGCCAGAGGAACAAAACCTGCTGATATGCAGCAAATTGAAGAAACATTGTTGCGCTTGTCACAATTGGTTAATGATTTCAAATTCATTGATGAGCTTGATATCAACCCATTGTTAATAAGTGAAAAAACAGGCGAAGGCATCGCTGTTGACGGCAGAATTAAGGTGAGAATGAATGAAGCAAAAGAAGCACTTGGCTGCGAATGCGGTTCATTGACTTGCTCTTGCTAATTTAATTAACCACAAAATAGAAAGAACACACCTCTTTTGTAACAAAGGGGTGTGTTTTTGTAATGTTTTATTAAATTTAGGGCAATTTTTTTATTCATATAACTTTAGCATAATGTGTCTGTAATGGGTAATTTGTGAACAGTATATGCAAATAAATAATTTTAATAACAACCTATATAACCCGAATTTTGGAGCAGTACAAATCGCGAAAGTAAAAAGCTGCTTAAAAAATATTGACACAAACCTGGAAATATATGAACTCAATGCTAAAAACGACAAATCTTTCCTAAAAATACTTCCGGATAAAATAAACATGAAAAAACTCATGCCAGGCTTAACGCATCAAGAATATTCTCGATGGCAAGAAATGTTAGAATATGCAGTTGATAATGCTATGTTAAATGACAGAAAAACATTACTCGCAGTAAAAGATGAAAAGCCATGCGGGCTTTTGGTATTCTTACCTGGGAAGAATAAATTTCACCTAGACTGCATATGTACTTGGCCTGTTGAATATGGGCAAAAAGTTAAACTTGCAGGAACTGCTCTTTTTAATCAACTTTTCAAAATATTTGAAAAAGCTAAAGCAGACAAAATCAAGCTTGAAGCCATAACAAACGGTCCTTACGATACAGTAACAAAATATAAAAAATTAGGTTTTGTAGAATGCGGCGGACGAGATTCAAAAATTTTTATGGAAGCAAACACTCAAAAGATAAAATCCTCTTTGAATAATTTAAAAAATTTGATATCCAATACTGAAGTTGAAACTTTCGAAAAAGAAAACATGAATGAAATCTTGAACTTATAGTGTATTCATAAAGATAAAATATTTCTTACCGGTATACCTAGAGAGTTTGCCAACTCAACAATTTTTTTTACAGTCAAGTTTTGCTCCCCGCGTTCAACTTTTCCAATATAATTTGTATGAACATTCGCAATCTCTGCAAATTTTTCCTGTGAAAGCATTTTCCGAGTTCGCTCTACCCTAAACCTAAGCCCTATATCCTTCAATATATTTTTATAATCTTCCATAAATGGATTTTATACTATTGACAATGTGTATTCTATACTATTATAATAGTGTATACAGGAGGTTATTATGAATTGTAAGAAGAGCAGGGCGTTTACATTGGCAGAGGTTTTGATTACACTTGTAATCATCGGGGTAGTTGCATCAATAACAATTCCAACACTTATTCAAACATATAAAAAAAAGAGCTGGGATACAGCATCACAAGTTTTTGAGAGAAAACTGGAAGAAGCAACTCGTTCTATGAATTCTGCACAAGTACTAGCCGGTTACTCTTCAACAGCTAAATTTATAGATGAATTAAATAAATACTTAAAAATTACGAAAGTTTGCAACTCTAGCGACATAACAAATTGTTTTGAAGACAAAGTAATCTGGGGAACAGATAACAAAGAAATTGACCTAACCAAAATAAGGCAAGCAAAAAACTTTGGACAAGATAATTGGGATACGGAATTAATAGGATTACAGCTTGCAAACGGAACAACCGGCATAATAGCCTATAATCCGGACTGTAAACAAAACCCCTACTCTAATCAAATTAAAGGAACTGATTGTCTTGCAATCTTATATGACACAAATGGCTTCAAAGGTCCCAATACTCAAGAAAAGGATTTAAGATCAATAAATGTTATAAAATTAGGTCAAGAATGTGCGTTAGAATTAGATGGCGCTTGTTATGGCAAAGCTTTTTACCCAAATCAATTAAGTATTGATGAATGTGAAAAATATGCTGCGAAATTTGGAGGAGATCCCTCAATGTGTACACACTTTTTCCATGGTAGTAGTTATAGAATATGGGTAGATGCTGCAAAAACATGTGGTGGTTCTCAATATATAGCAGGAACTCCAGGGGGATTATGTACCGTAGGTAGTGGAAGAATGTCAGCCTATCAGAGGGAAATGGCTGACAAACTAGGTATAATTCCACAAACCGAAATCCACAATGGAAAAACCTATGATGACGTTATAACACTATGGAAACCTAACTATCGGTATGGGTTCTGCTCACATTCAGGTAACTATACTGGTGGCGGATTGGGCTGGTATGATGGATTAGTCCCTGCAAAAACACAGGCCATTTGTAAATATTAAACTTCATAAATTGACGCTATCATTCTTTAATGTTTTAATTAATTTATGAATTATATATTTTATTTTTTAATAGTAATTTCATTTATAGCAGGAGCATTAAACGGCAGACTTTCTGATGTTGTCGGGGCTATTTTAACAGGAGCGGAACTTGCAGTGAAAGTAGCGTTTTCACTCATAGGTATAATGGCATTTTGGCTAGGAATGATGAAAATTGCCGAAAAATGCGGACTAATAAATATTATAGCCAAAATTATAAAACCCGTGACCAAACATTTGTTCAACGAAATCCCCGAAGAAAGCCCCGCAATAGGCGATATTGCAATGAACTTTTCAGCAAATGCATTTGGGCTAACAAATGCAGCAACTCCAATTGGGTTAAAAGCAATGGAAGAGCTGCAAAAACATAATATAGATCAAAAATCCGCATCAAACTCAATGTGCATGCTTTTGGCAATGAATACAGCCGGATTTCAATTAATTCCGGCGACAGTACTTGCGGTTTTGATAGGCATTGGTTACAAAAATCCGACAGAAATAATTGCCCCAACATTACTTGTAACTTCAATTGCATTTATTTCCGCAATAACACTTGCGAAAATCTTCCAAAAACTTTGGGCACCACAAACAGCTGACCAAAGAGCAGAATGTGCAGGAGGTGAAGAATGTTCCAACAAGTAATGAACATAATTTCGCTTTGGGCACTGCCTCTTATCATATTATTGATATTAACTATGGGATTAGTTAAAAAGTTACCTATATATGAAATTTTCACGGAAGGTGCAAGGGACGGCTTCAAGGTTTCAATAAACATTATTCCGTACTTGGTTGCAATCATTGTTGCAATATCAATGTTTAGAGCTTCCGGAATAATTGAGATAGCTGAACAAGTTTTATCAAACTTTTTAAGCCAAATTCATGTCCCTGCAGACGTTCTCCCCATAATGATAGTAAGGTCATTATCAGGTTCGGCAGCCTTGGGAGTATTTTCAGATATAGCAAACACATTAGGGCCTGATGATTATGCGACAAAATTATCCGCAATAATGGTAGGCAGCAGCGAAACAACCTTTTATGTACTTGCCGTGTATTTTGGGGCAGTAGGGATTTCAAAGTTAAGATATTCTTTAATAGTTGGCCTATTAGCGGATTTTATCGGAATTGTTGCAGCAGTTTGCGTGTGTAATTGGATGTTTCTTTAGCCTCTGCCCAACTTTGAGTAAATTCAAAATGTTCAACGGGAATTATTGTCTTTACTAATACTGCGTAATTAATATCAATAAAATTAATTTTATTCACTCTTTCAGCGAAAAATTCCTTACTTCCGCAATTGTGACAAAATTTTTCAGCAGAAATTATTTCCCCGTTTTTAAAAACAGCTTTATGCTTCAACCCGCAACATTTGCACCTGACAATAAACCACTGATTTTCTATCAACTGACCGCAATCAGGACAATAACCAATGTCTTTTTCCGGCGGGAAATTTTCATGTTTACATTGATTCTTCTTTTTGAAAAACTCCATAACTATCATAACTCTGTTTTAATAATATTTTTTATAAAGTCAAATTATCTTGTTTTATGTTTTTCTTTCAAAAGACCATTTGTATACAAATAATCTAAAATTCTGAAATTCATCAAATTTCTGTAATCTCTCATGGCATTTGTATAGTTATTTATAATGCCATCTTTAACCCTTGGCATCTCTTTGAGACGTTCATCCGATATTAAACCAGTACGATACTTCATTGGGTTGTAAACAGTCCAAGCCACGGGAGGATAATAAGTTGATCTGCATTCGTTCGTATTTTTATCAATTAATATACTTTTCAAAACACTTGCTGACATATTATGGAAATGTTGTTTTATATCATTACTGTATGGTTCTAGTCTTTCTGGCAAGATAACTCTCGGAATAGAATACCAACTATCATATCCTAAATCATCAATATATTCTAAAGACCCCATTGTAAAAAGCTCTATTGATTTTGCGAATTCATCCAAAACCCCTGCTTCTTCTGCGAATTTAGACATCAAATCTAAATACGAAGTTAAACCGGCACCCGAATGTATGTAATCAGTAATAATTATAGGCCTTCCTGATTTTTGAGCTCGCTTAATCAATGACACAGGGTCACACTTAATTCCTCTCATATACCTTTTGTAAGCATTTGCTTGCATCTCTGTTGGGGCCTTGTCATTATCCCTGTACAACTTAGGACCTAATCCTAACATATTTCTATGATACCAATTTGATGAAAACGCAGCCAGCGAATAATCTTCAATACCACCTTTCATCCAAATGGAAGTATTTAAGAACCATTTAGGACTTCTACCTACACAGATAATTTTATTTTTCCTGAAAGCATTGTAGTCAGAAGACAAATTAACAAAATCTGCCATATCATCATTGTTTTTTAACGGTAAAAAATTTAATCCGGGCTTTCTTTTAACAAATAATTGATCTAAATCAACTAGTTCATAGAATTTATTATATTTTTCTCTTAACCTTTCTTTTTGTTCAGGGGTATATTTGATATAGTCTTCGTGCTCAATATTATCAACAATCCTAGCACCAGAAGGCTGCCCTTTAAATGAAAAATTCAACGAACAAACCGAAGGATTAAAATGGTTTAAAGCAGAATAACGCCCTCTAACAAAATTATTTGCAACTAAACCAACGGGATTTTTAGGTTGAACACCATAATTAAAATTATTTTTACTTTTAAGTGAAACAGGTGAAATTGCTAACATACAGGCCTCATGAATTCATTATATTAAAAAATGAAAATAGAAAAATTTGCGTTCATGATGTAATAAAGCTTATATATCTTTATCCAATAAATTAAAAAAACCTGAAAAAATATCACTATCAATTATCTGTGGATGCTGATAATCCGTTTTCTTTTCAATATCAATCAACACACCATCAACAAACCTTTTAATCTTAGTAAAAACAGTAGTTGTAACAGGTGCATTAGAATAATCATATTTAACAATTGTAGTTTCGCGTTTGTTTCGACAGTATGTATCAGTTTTTATAACTTTAGAAAATTTACTATCACGATGCATAACCGTAGTAATAGGATTTTTTTTCAAATCGTCTGGGGATAAAAAATTTTCTGAAAAATTCTTAGTTGATTTATTATTACAAAAAAAGCTTTTGAGAGCACTAATACGCATCTCATACTCCTCCTAGGGTAATGTACACAAGAATAAGATAATTCAAACAAAACAAACAGTCAATAAAAATTTAAAACGCCTTAATAAGAAAAATTTGAATATCTTTATCAACTCTCTCAACTCTTTTAACAAAACGTAGATCAGCCCAATTGCTGAGTATAAGAGCAACTGCAGGCTTTTTCTTTGTCATTTCGGAATAATAAAGTGATTGTCCGACACTTTCAGCCCATTTTTTGGCGAAATCAAATTCAATAGCATAATCTTTTGTAAGACAATCAACACGAGTCATATCCCACAAAACAGCTTCTTTCCTGCCAAAATCAGACTTACACCACTGTGTAACATAAAAATCTTCCTTCTGATTTGCCGGCATCACTTGAGTATCATAGAGTTCTAAAGGGACATAATTTAAACCCAAATAATAAAATCCCGAAAACATTAACAAAAAAGTTACAACAAATGTGGCTATCTTATTCTGAAATTTCTTGCGCATGAACATATTATACAAAATTTAAAACGTAAAATCAAACAATTTAAAATTGAAGATTACGAAAATAAATAACAGAACAATAAAACTGCTGGAAACTCCTTCCACAAAATACGCCATCACTATGATAAATTATTTTTAAGCTGATAAGTCATATCTTGGCAAATCCTGCAATGATTCTTTATTGTTTTTAACCAGACTACCAACCAGAATTGCGGTTGCAGCAACGGCAGAACCAACAATTGCCCACTTACCCTTTAAAATATTTTTTACTTTTGTGCCAAGGTTCTGTGTCACTTTAGAATCCAAAAGTTTTTCTGGGGCTTTTTCCATAAATACCATATATGATTCGCGTGCTGATTTATTGCTTAATTTTGGTTCGAATGGAACAAATTTTGAAGGTTTTGACAAAATATCTTTTACAGAATTATATGTTTTTCTTGCTTTACTTGTCATAATACCATTTTGAGTACAATAGTGTCTATCTCTGTTAATCTTAGATCTACTTACTCTAAATTTTCTAGCTTCGTTTTGTGCTTCGTTTTGTGCTTTGATTTGCTCCATTTTTTTAACTTTTTTAAGCTTCTTGACCGATAAATATTCTTCAGAATTACCCGATTTAGGCATTTCAGCTTTAACTCTTTTAAGTTCCTCATTGTTACCGGCTTTTTCCAAATTTTCTATATACTCAGATAAACTTGAAGGTCCATTTTGTTTGGGATCCATCATACCTTCGACTAAAGCAGCGTTACGGGAAATTTTATTGACACGAGTATTTCTCGGAACTCTTTGTACATTACCTTTTGAAGCAGAAGTTGTTTTAACATTATTGCCCACACGACCATAAGACCCTTCTGCCTTTGCGGTATTTAATTTTTTCACAGCTTCACTTGTAGTAACATTATGATTTAACGCATAGTTTGCCTTTAAAGAATCTAAATCAACCGTTCTAACAATATGTTGAGCTTTAACAATTTCCTTAGGACTGACTTTAGTACCATTTCTTTTAGCTTCTTGCAAAGCATTCCTAACATGAATTTCTAACTCTTGCCTTGTAGCACTGGGATATTGTTTTGCAATATCACAAACAAAAGAACCTAAATCTAATCTCGCAACCATATTAACCTACCTTACCTAACTTCTACTGAATATATAAAAAATTTATTACCTAAATTATTGCCTCAAAAAATAATCCGACAATAAAATAAATTAGCAAAACACGTCAGGAACAGTGTTTGAGACAGTAAATGTATTTTTTACATTTTGTTACAAAGATGTAAAATATAAACCATTTTTCCATGTATCCTAAATGACTCTGCAGAACAAATCGATTGAGCATCATTTTAAGAGAGGGATGGTTTCCTTATTAAAAAAAGGAGAACAACAACATTTGTCATTCTTCTTTTTTAAAATAGATGCTGGCATCGGGCTATCTTCTCAAGGCAATGCCCGCCAAGTATTGTCGCTGAAATGAGTCTTTACGACCGTGTTCGGGATGGACTCTGCCGAACAAAACGATTAAGTATCGTT
>CALVAZ010000005.1 GCA_944325675.1 Candidatus Gastranaerophilales bacterium | reverse complement strand
AAGGCAGGTCCAAATACTATCGGTCGAGATATTTTTTATGTGTATATGATGAAAAATGAGCATGGTAAAATCAAACCCTACACTAATGAGATATTCCCAGGCACAATTGACAATACAAACACTTGCAACACAGATAGTACAGGACAAAGTTGTGCATATAGAGTTTTGACCGAAGGTAGGATGAACTATTAAAATAGTTTATCATTATATTTGTATTTTTCTTATATCAATTTTAATTTGTTTTTTTAATTCATTGATTGAGTTGAATTTTTGTTCTTTTCTAATCATATTTAAGAATTCAACTTGCAAGTTTTGGTTGTAGATATCTTGGTTAAAGTCAAGTATATACGTTTCTGCAACTGCTTTTTGTGAAGCGCTAACCGTAGGCCGTATACCAAAATTGGTTATCCCTTTGCCATATTGGGTCATTACTTCATAAACTCCAAAAGGGATATCGACAAGTTCATTCGGGTAAATTAGGTTTGCTGTCCTAAATCCGATAGTTCTGCCAAGTTTTTGTCCATGTATAACTTTACCGTTAATTTTAAAATTGCGGCCAAGCATCTTGTTAGCCTTTTCTATTTCGCCGTTTTGTAAGTAATTCCTTATTGCAGTGCTGCTAATGATTTCCCCATCAAGTTTTTGCGCAGCAATTTCAAAGTATTTGTATCTGTAAACTTTTTGATGAGCTCTTAAAAATTCCGCATCCCCTGATTTTTTAGCCCCAAAATTGTGGTTAAATCCTGTCGATATACTTGATGGTGAAAAATATTTTACCAAAATATTTTTGAGATATTCCGCAGCATTCAAAGAACATATTTTCTCATCAAAGTCAAGTTCATACAGGTAATCAACTCCGAGTTTTTCAATTTCTAATTCGCGGTCTTTTCTTGAAAGAATGTATTTAGGACATACTCCGTAGAAATGGCAGCAAGGGTGATCTTTAAATGTTATTACAGCTGATTTATTGCCATTTTTTTTTGCAAAATCGACAGCTGATTTTATAACTTTTTGGTGGCCCAAATGTACTCCATCAAAGTATCCCAATGCTAAAGATAAGTTTTTATTTGTGTTTAGCTCTTTATATATCTGCATAAATTTATTATAATACAAATTAATATTGCTTTACAAACTGTCAAAAAATATTTTTATATGATTTATACTACCTATTAAAGGAGAAAGTAATGCAACCCATTCGAACAGTAAATTACGGGGCAGGAGGTTCTTATAGACCTAATTTCACGGCTCATTTACCAAGACATTTTTCAGCAATGATGAATTATCTTTATAAAAAAACTCCGGAGGACATGTTTTCATGTAAAGATGTGATGCGAGTTTCCACAGTTTTGGATAACGGGCGTGAAGTCTCAGGTGTAGTTAACTTTTTGCATGGTAAATATCACAGTCTTGTATTGGATGAAGGTTTTCAAAATTTGAGACAAGAATTCATGCGTACTGCACTTAAGCGTTATAATATGAGTATAACAAAACGCCAAATGCATGAAAAATTAGGTTATGTTCAAAAATAAAAAGAGGCTTAAATGAGCCTCTTTTTATTTCCTATTTATTTGTTTGGACTGTACTTTTTAAGTGAAGTTCTCTTAATTGTTGCAAAGAAGCTTCTCCCGGCGCATCGCTCATAAGATCTTTAGCACCGGAGTTTTTCGGGAATGCAATAACGTCACGTATTGATTCTGTTCTTGCAAGTAAAGCTACAAGTCTATCCAATCCGATTGCTAAACCGGCATGTGGAGGCGTGCCGTATTGTAAAGCATTAACCATAAACCCGAATTTTTCCTTAGCTTCTTCCTCAGTTAAGCCAAGCGCTTTAAATATAGCTTTTTGAACTTCAGATGAGTGAATTCTGACGCTTCCGCCGCCAAGTTCAGTTCCGTTATAAACAATATCATAAGCTATTGATTTAACATTGCCCAAATCACCGCTGTTCAATTTTTCCAAATCTTCAAGGCAAGGTGATGTGAATGGGTGGTGCATTGCCATATATCTGCCTTCTTCATCGCTCCATTCAAACATTGGAAAGTCTACAACCCACAATAAATTGTGTTTCGTTTCATCAATTAGGTTAAGTGATTTACCAAAATGTAATCTTAGTCTTCCCATAATGTCATAAACAAATTTAGGTTTGTCTGCAACAAAGAATATAATGTCTCCGGCCTCAGCACCTGCTCTTTCTTGAATACGTTTAGCCTGATCTTCCGTTACAAACTTCAATACAGGAGATTTTGCAGTGCCGTCTTCGTTGTAGATAATATTAGCCAACGCTTTAGCTCCGAATGATACAGCAAGTTTAGTGATATCATCAATATCTTTTCTTGAATATTTTGCTCCGCCAGGAACTCTGATACCGCGAACAATACCACCATTTAAAAGCGTATTTTTTACTATATCAAAATTTGATTCAAGAATGATATCGCCTATATCAAACAATTCTAATTCAAAGCGAGTATCAGGTTTGTCAGAACCATATCTGTCCATGGCTTCTTGCCAAGGCATTTGAATGAACGGAGGTTTAACTTCAACTCCTGCAGCCTTGAACGCGTCAACAATAAGACCTTCAACAACCTTGATTACGTCTTGTTGTTCTACAAAAGACATTTCAAGGTCGATTTGCGTAAATTCAGGCTGTCTGTCTGCGCGTAAGTCTTCATCACGGAAGCATTTTGCTATTTGATAATACCTTTCAATACCGCCAACCATAAGCAGTTGTTTGAAAATTTGCGGAGATTGCGGAAGTGCATAAAATTTACCTTCCTGTACTCTTGATGGCACAAGGTAATCTCTGGCACCTTCAGGGGTTGTTTTTATCAAAATAGGCGTTTCTACTTCCAAAAAGTCGAGGTTATTCAAATAATTTCTTACTGCTTGAACAATATTGTGGCGTAGAACCAATTTTGACTTCATAGATTCACGTCTAATATCAAGGTATCTGTATTTTAATCTAACGTCTTCAGAAACATTTTCGTCATCAAGAACGAAAGGAAGTGTTTTAGCTTCAGATAAAATTTCAACCGAGTCAGGGTACATTTCGACTTGACCTGTAGGGTACTTTTCATTGTAGGTTTCTTCAGGTCTTCTTGTAACTTTACCTTTAACAGTTATAACGTATTCACTTCTAACTTTTTCAAATGCTTTGTGAACTTGCGGGTTAATTTGCGGATTCGCAACAACTTGGAAAAATCCTGAGCGGTCTCTCAATTCAATAAAAAGAATTCCGCCCAAATCACGTACGGTTGCAACCCATCCTGACAGGGTAACTTCTTTACCCACATTGCTAAGGTTAAGCTCTCCGCAATTGTGGTCTTTCATTCTTGTTTTAATCATTATTTTTATATCCTCTTTTCATTAAAAATCTCTACCCAAAATATTAACAAAAACATAAAAAAAACGCTATAAAGAATTAAAAAATCATTATTTTTTGTGAATTTTGTTTTACATAATAACTATTATCGTCTGTGAGAGGTGGGTAACCGCGCCGTTGTCCTTAGGCGCGGTGAACGATTGCAAATTTTACACCCCTCACCCTACCCTCTCCCACAAGGGGCGAGGGAATATGATGAAAAATTTGCAACGGCACGTATGTGCGCCCTGAAAGGGCTTGAGCAATCCGAAGGATTGCAAGTTAAAAGCGTGTTTTTCTTTTTCGGTTCACTTTTTCTTTTTGCATCGCAACAAAAAGAAAAAGTGAACAAAAGACATACTCATAGTGGTTTTTATTTGTAGCGGTATCACTAATTACTGTGTTATTTGACCAATAATTATATAAGCGTTTTTTATCAATTTTATCACAATATCTTGTCCTGCCCTAGGCAGATAATAGTTATTATGTATTAATAACTATTTAGCAGCTGTGCCATTGAACATTTCTTTAATACCGTCAACAGAAGATAAGATTCCTGTTGCTTCGTATGGCATATAAACTATTTTGTTGTTTTCGCCGCTTGTAATTGCTTGCATTGTTTCAAGATACTTCATTGCAACGAGGTATTGATCGGGTTTACCTTTATCGGCAAGTGCTGTAATAATTCTTCCAATTGCTTCTTTTTCAGCATCTGCCTCTATAACACGTGCTTGTGCGATACCTTCAGCTTTTAATATTGCAGCTTGCTTTTCACCCTCTGCTTGGTTAATTGCAGCTTCTTTTTGACCTTCTGCCTTTAGGATTGCTGATTTTTTCAAGCCTTCGGCTTCTAAAATTGCAGCACGTCTGTCACGTTCTGCTTTCATTTGTTTTTCCATTGCTGATTGTATGTCTGATGGCGGAATTATATCTTGCAACTCTACGCGGTTAACCTTAACGCCCCATTTGTTGGTTGCTTCATCAAGTATGGCTCTTAATTCGCTATTAATTTTATCTCTTGATACAAGAGTTTCGTCCAAATCCAGTTGTCCGACAAGATTTCTTAGTGTTGTTTGAGTTAATTTTTCAATGGCATCAGGAAGATTTTGGATTTCGTAGACTGCACTTTTAGGGTCAATAATTTGGAAATATAAAAGCGCGTTGATGCTTATTGAAACGTTGTCTTTCGTAATTACTGTTTGACGAGGGAAGTCATATACTGATTCTCTCAAGTCAATTTTAGTTCGTTCTTTTATGTAAGAATAATTTGTTCCGTCAAGTCCGCGTTGTGTAACTTTCCAAGCAACCCCTCTCGGCGCTTCTAAAATTGGGATTATATAATTTAACCCTGATTCAAGTGTTCTGTCATATTTCCCCAGACGTTCCACTATTACAACTTCTGCCTGTTGAACGATTACAACTCCTTTGATTACAAAAATTACTGCTGCAATAAGTAAAATTAATAAAAATAAACTCATTTTATTCCCTTTCTTTAACGTACATTATCAAACTTTCATTTTTCTCAATTATAACTTCATTACCTGCCGGAATTTCATGATCAGCTCGCGCTTCCCATCTTTCGTCGTATATTGAAATTACTCCGCTATTTGGTGTTACGGTTTCAACAACCTTAGCGGTTTTACCGATATATTTTGCGGCAAGTCCCGTTTCTTGATTTTTTTGTGTTTTTTTAACAAGCATTGGGCGCAAAAATGTTAATGAAAGTAATGAAATACCAACAAAAATCAGAATTAGTGCATACCAATTGATTATGTATATTGAGCATATTGCGGTAATAAACGCACCAATTGCAAAGTTTAGAAAAAACATAGTAGGAACAGTCATTTCAAGTATTAAAAATATCAGTCCAAGCCCCGCTAAAATTTGCCATTCACCCATATAAATCTCCTTTTGGTTTGATTCTATCATTTTTTTTATAATTGGTCAATATATTCGGCTGTCAGGATAAATAATTGACTGAACTTTTAACCCTCGCCCGAATTTCGAAGCTCGCAAAAGCTTGCTAAAAAACAAGATATATAGTACTTTACTTACTTTTAGTTTAAAACCCAACCTACATTACTTAAATAATTGATTTAATTGCCTATGCAAATTGTTTGTCTGCTGCTATCATTACGGTGGCTATAGTTCCATGGTGTCATGTGTGGTCCAAAGTAGCGATAGTATGCATAGATGTTGCTGGACTCCTCATTTGACCAGATATAAAAATAGCCCCCTACTAAAGTTATGCCTAGTTTACTTGCTTTTTCTGTATCCAAGGTTAAGTTAGGTCCAGAAGTTTCTTTTGCCCCGATGCCAGAAGTGTTATATACATAATTTGCTATATCTGCAAGTTGTTCTGGGGTGGGCATTTTGCTAATTC
>CALVAZ010000004.1 GCA_944325675.1 Candidatus Gastranaerophilales bacterium | reverse complement strand
AACTACTTTTACATCGCTTCCCTTTAGATAATCGTGTGCAAGTTTTACATAACATGGATTTATACAGACACCTAAAAAGTTATAATTTTTAGCTTCTTCAAACAAATTGATGAGTTCTTTTTCTGTTGAGTCTTGTTTCAAAAGTGTATGTTCAATATATTTTTCCATGTTTTCTCCTCATAAAATTGCAAGTAATACGAAAATTATAACATAGATTTTTATTTCAAAAAATATTATTGTCAAATACTTAATTATATTATATAATATGCCTTGAGGAGGTTCGCATGGATGTTTTAAAAGTAGCTATCGGGGGGGGCAACCTCTTTAAGTAGATATAGCAAGCAACTTGACACCATTGTCAACAAAAACTATAATTCATATATGAGGAAGTATAGTTTTAACAGCGGTTTTACTTTAGCGGAAGTTTTAATAACCTTAGCGATTATTGGTATAGTTGCGGCACTGACGATACCGAATTTGCTAACAAAATATCAAAAGCAACAAACAATATCAGGTTTGAAAGAAGCGTTTTCGATTTTGAGTAACGCGGCTAGGTTGTCGGAAGTGGAAAATGGCCCTATGCCAACTTGGACATATCCGGAATATTCTGATTCGGACTCAACGGGTGAATTTATTAAAAAATATTACTTACCGTATCTAAGATCTGCAAAGTTACTTTCCAAAACAGAATTTGCTGAATTGTACCCAAAATATTCTGTAAAGAGTTTGAGTGGTGATTCTAAAGGGCATATGAATTACTACCAGGTGCTCTCTTTGTCAAATGGTATGTTACTGTTTTTTAATGAGTTTCATAATACTGGGTATTTTTGGATTTTTGCCGATATAAATGGTCTTGCAGGTCCAAATAGAATAGGTCGAGATATATTTGTATTTGACGGCAAATCTTGGGGCAAAAAAGGCAATGCTTATATTAATTTTTGGAATTATTTCACTTGTACAAGTGGCAGAGACTGTTTGATGCAAGGTGGTCCGGAAGAAGGTAGTGATGATGCGGAACTTAACTTTGGGTATTATGGATGTTCAAAAGATAACAAGTACGGATATTATGCAGGATATTATTGCGGGGCGTTAATCCAATATGACGGTTGGAAGATAGCTGACGATTATCCTTGGTAAGTTACATAATTTTGATTTGAGATAAAAGTAAATATTTGTTTTTGTGCTAATATTTACTTATGTTTTCTAGTTTGAGAGCAAAATTTGAAATATTTATCGGTGATGTTTTTGGAGGGATTAATTCTGCAATTATTGCTTTGCCTCAGGCATTGGCATTTGGTGTCGCAACGGGATTTGGTGCTGGTGCGGGGCTTTGGGGGGCTATTATACTTTGTTTTGTTGCAGGAATTTTAGGCACAAAAACCCCGATGATTTCAGGGATTACCGGGCCTTCTGCTATAGTTATTGCTTCTATAATGCATGCTTTGGGGCAGGACATTAGTACTGTAATTCTAATCATGGCTATGGCAGGTATTTTGCAAATAATTCTTTCTATGACTCAACTGATTAATATTGTAAAATATGTGCCTTACCCTGTAATTTCCGGGTTTATGAATGGTGTTGGAATAATTATCATAATACTTCAGTTAAATCCGCTTTTGGGATATCCAACACTTTCAAGCACTGTTGAAAGTATTCAAAAATTATTTATAAATCTTGGTGCCATAAATTATGAGGCTTTGATTTTAGGGCTTTTGACCTTAATTATTGCATTTTTTACTCCGAAAAGAATTTCAAAAGTTGTTCCTTCGACCGTAATCGCGCTTATCGTATGTACTTTTATCTCTATAAAATTTGGATTCAATGTTGAAAAAATAAACGAAATTTCGATTGCTTTTCCAAAATTTGTTCTGCCGCATGCTTCATTTATTGAAATAATAAATAACCTTCAATACGCTATTATTTTGGCAATTATTTTGTCATCGGAAAGTTTGTTAACGGGTTTGGTTTGTGATTCTTTAACGAAAAACAGAAACAATCCAAAACATTTGATAGCATCTCAAGGAATAGGTAATTTTTTGTGTTCAATGGCAGGAGCATTACCAGGCTCTGCTGCTACTATGCGAACGGTAGCTGCTTTGAAAGCCGGTGCCAAAACAAAAATAGCTGCTGTGGTAAGTCCTTTGATTTTGCTTATACTTTTATTTAAACTGTCAGGATTTGTCGCTGAAATTCCGCTCGCTGTTTTAGCGGGGATATTGATTAAAATTGGTTATGACATTATTGACTTTAAGTTATTGAAGGTTATCAAGTATGCATCGAAAGATGATAAATATGTTTTATGGGTTGTGTTTTTCCTGACGGTATTTTATAACCTTATTGTTGCTGTTGGTGCGGGTATCGTTCTTGCGGCACTTTTATATGCTAAAAAAGTCGCTGATAGTGCAAAATTAGTTCATAAGACTGTATATGACAAAGATATTATCAAGTTAGAAAAATCACTTGAAAAAGATTATAAACATAAAATTCGCGTTGTGCATATTGATGGTCAGTTTTTCTTCGGTTCCGCTACGCAGCTTATTTCCCAATTTGATGAACTTTTGGGTACAAAGTATCTTATATTGAATTATGATGTAAATGATCTTTTGGATATTTCTGCGATATTTGCGTTTGAGGATATTGTTTTGAGGTTAAAAAGTCAGCATATTAAAATTCTTCTGGTAATTCATGATAAAAAATTATATGAACAGTTGGAAAAACATGAAATCATAAAAGAAATAGGTGAACATCATATTTTTTATTCAGAAATTGAAGCTATTGATTTTGCTAAAAAATCATTGAAGAAGAAATTAAAAAAATTAAAATAGTTGACTAGGTTGACAAATTCGTATACTATTGAAAAAAAGGAGAGCTGATGAAATTTTTCAAGAAAAAGAACGGGGGGGGGCAACTCCTTTAAGTAGATATAGCAAGCAACTTGATACTATCGTTAACAAAAACTATAATTCATATATGAGGAAGTATAGTTTCAATAGCGGTTTTACGTTAGCGGAAGTTTTGATTACATTAGCGATTATAGGTGTTGTTGCTGCGATAACGATACCATCTCTGGTTACAAAGATTACGAATAAGGGTTATGTAGAGAAGCTGAAGAAAAACTATGCCTTGATACAAGATGCTACTAAGATGATTGTGGCTGAAGAAGGTGA
>CALVAZ010000003.1 GCA_944325675.1 Candidatus Gastranaerophilales bacterium | reverse complement strand
AATAAAAAACTATAAAAGGAGAAAATTAATGAGTAACGTAGAATCAATTTTAGAATCAATCGAAAAATTAACTTTATTAGAAGCAGCTGAATTAGTAAAAGCTATGGAAGAAAAATTCGGCGTATCTGCAGCAGCTCCTGTAGCAGTTGCAGCAGCAGCTCCTGCAGCAGCTGGTGAAGCAGCTGGTGCTGAAGAAGCTTCTGAAGTTACTGTAGTTTTGGCAGCAGCTGGTGCTAACAAAATTGCTGTATTGAAAGAAGTTCGTGCTATTACTGGTCTTGGCTTGAAAGAAGCTAAAGATTTGGTTGATGGCGCTCCAAAACCTGTTAAAGAAAATGTTAAAAAAGAAGACGCTGAAGCTATCAAAAAACAACTTGAAGCTGCTGGCGCTACTGTTGAAATCAAGTAGTTTTGATTTAAAGTTTAAAAAACGGAGTCTAAAGAAAGGCTCCGTTTTTTGTTGCATTTTTTTACTAAATTTGTTAGCATGTATATAGAGGTTTATTATATGAAAAAGATATTTGTTTTGTTTTTTGGAATGTTATTAATGTCGGGTGTAATCGTTTTTGCTGAGGACAAGCCTTTCTATTCTTATATGTTTGTAAATAAGTTTATGCATTGTTTGCCTTCTACTGAAAATGTTACGTATACAGATGCTGAGGGCAATCAAGTTTCTATCAAACGTGTTTTGCGCGGTTGGAAAGAATCTAAGTGCCAGTATTTTGAAACCGTAACTCAAAATGATACCAAAAAGGATTATGCTTGCAAACTATCAAGAGATCAAGTTAGCGAACTAATAGGGGTTATGCAAAGTGATCCGAATGGCGAAGGGGCTGCGGTGCAGACTTGGGAAAGATACAAGAAAAATACTGAGGTTTGCCAAGTTACTAATGAGTAATATGGCAAAGTTTGTTGTATTCACAGAATTTGCAGTTTAGAGAATTCTCTTTAAAGTTTTTTTCTTTTTGTATTTCTTGACAAATTCGGGTTAATTCTTTTATATAGATATTTTCAAGTTCGTTATTGTATTCGATTTTGTAATTTGTATTATTTTTAAGATCAATATATACAAAGGCAAGGTTTTCTTCGATATTTAAGAATTTTGCTACTGCTAAGAGATAAACCATAGTTTGGTAATCCATCTTGGGGTTTTGCGGTATTGAACCTGTTTTGTAATCTAAAATGTAATAATTTTCTGCGTCCTTCACCAAAGCATCCAGTCTGCCGCCAACCCAAAAATTTTCAATTTTGCAAGAGAGATTATATTCTGAGTTAACGTAAGTTTTGTTAAAAAATTCATTGTTTTTTAATTTATCCCAAGCGGAAAGTTCTTCTTCAGAGATCATTTTTTCGAATTTTGAAATATCGTCCCCTCGGAGATAATAGTTTGCCAAAGCGTGAATTTTTTTACCTTTTTCAAAAGGAGTTGATTTTTGCGGAACTGAAATTTTTTGTACATATCTGTAAAAATATTTTTTAGGACACTCTTTAAATGTCTTTAACATATTCGGTGAAAAATTATTCACTGGAGCCTCCTTTCAATAATTCATAGAATATTAAACTCGGCTCTTGTTCAATGTTTTTGCCGAATGAGGTGGTTTTCCTGCAGGAGGTTATGTATAAATTCTTTTTGGCTCTTGTAATTGCAACATATAAAAGTCTTAAATTCTCTGCAAGAAGTTCTCTTTTTAAATCATATTCCGTTTTAGGTTTGTAGTTTGGATTTGAACATCTGATATTCTCCATAAAATCCGAAGATTTGAGTCTTATTTCGTCTATATTCAATGTCAGATTTTTTTCTGTCATTTCAGGTAAAAATACGGAATCAAATTCATCACCTTTGGATTTGTGCAGTGTCATAATCTGGACTTTGCCTTCTACAAATTCCTTGTTGCTTTCATCTTCTTCTGAGAAAAACTTAAATCCGCTGAGTGACGGCTTTTTGGCCAGTTCTCCAAGCCTTTCGGTAATGTATGAAAGATTTTTGTTTGTTGCGCTCAGACGTTTAATCAGTGTTGCTATGAGATAAACATTGGACTTTTCAATTTCGCTGTTGAAGTGATTTAGGCCTATTTTTATAGCTAATTCTTCGGCCTGCAGGTGCGGGGCTGACAACCAATAGTTAATATCCCAGTGGAATTGGACAAGGTCTTTGTTTTCTATGTCATCACAATTTGTCTCAACAAAAGGCTTTTCCATGTTCCTGATTTCAGTGCCAAGTCTGGGTTTATAAAATCCCATTTCTGCCAAAATTTCGTAGTTATCGGCAAGGATCTCATTATCAAAAGGGTTCAGAACTATTTTTAAAATTGCAAAAATAGTTTTAAATATAGTTTTTTGTTCTAAAGATTCGCTTCGGGTAATGCTTTTAAGCCCGCTGTCATTTATAAAATTAATCCATTGTGCAACTTGGAAATTGTTTCTGAGTAATATCCCAACAGTGGCTTTTGGATTTTGTTTAAAGGTATTTTTAATTATTTTTAAAATATAATTTTTTTCTTCAAGATGATTTTCAAGTATTTTAGATGTTACGGCATGTTCTTGTACAGGATTTCTGCCTTCGACAGGCTGCATAAATATTTTATAAAAGGCATTTTTGGTTTCTTCTTTGGTTTCTGCAAAATTTACAAGGTTATTTGCCAATTCCCAGACATCTTTTGTGCAGCGTTGAGAGCAATTCATGCTGACATTGTTTGAGGTTGAAATAAATTTTCTAAACCCTTCCACATCAGCGTTGGAAAAAGTTGTTGTAATTGCCTGGTTAATATCCCCGCAGCGGATAAGATTTTTGTGTTTGCCGCTTAAAAGGCTTATCAATTCCTGTTGTATTGATGAAGAATCTTGTGCTTCGTCTTCAATTATATATTCACAAATATTTTGATAATAATCTAAAATATCTTTGTTTTGTCTTAGAAGTTTGACAGATGATATAAGCATGTCGTCATAGTCTATCAGATTTTGAGAGTTAAGTTCCAGTTGATAATTTTGGAAAAATTCAGTGAATTTTTTTAATTTAGGATCAGAAATATTCTTATCTAAAATGCCTTCGCCGAGCTTGAATACGGAAATACCTCTGTCAAAATCGTCTGTTTCAGTTTTTTTGAGTTTGAGTTTGGTTGAGATTTCTTTAATAATTCTTGTCCTTTGAGTGTCATCGCATATTTCAAAGTCAGAACTCAAGCCAAGTCTTTCATAGTTGCCGTTTTCTTTTAATATTCTCAGCGCAAGACCGTGAATTGTACTTATGTTTGGCAATTGGTTTGAGTTTTGTCTTATATTTTTGATTCTTTCACGGAAGTTTCTTGCAGCAGATTCCATATATGTCAGGACAAATATATTTTCGGGATTTATCCCCTTATCAAGAAGTTTTAAGATTAAAGCAAGCAGAATTGTAGTTTTGCCGGCACCGGGGACTGCTGATATAGCCATTTGACCTGATTTATATTCCAAAACAGGAGCCTGATCAGGACGTGGAATTATGGGCTTTACGTCTGTATTTGAAGATAAATCGGTATCATAGTTTATGTAATTTTCTATACCTCCAAAGTTTTCAACTCCATTTCCGTCGAAAAGGCTTGAGAATGCAAATACGCCTTCTTCTGCGCAAAGTGTTAATTTCCTCAAAATCCGCGCGGTCTTATCTTTGCTTAATTTTATATTGTCGTCAATTGTGTAGGTATCTTTTCCCCAGCCTTTTTGAAACACCCATGCGTTATAAAGCGGGCCTGTGTCGCTTTTAATCCATTCATCACTTGAAATATCCAGCCATAGCTGGTATTTTGTATGAACTTGATTGTCGATAATTTTTTGCGGGGTTGCAACTACTAAGTTGCTCTCTTTGATGTCGAGTGTTGAATATGGATTTTCGGCAATTATGGAATTTTCTATTTGAGTAATAATTTCCGGTTTTCTTTTATCAAATTCATTCCCAAAGATTGCTTCAAAATCGCGTAATTGTTTTATGAAAAAGTTGAATTTATTTATTTCATCGGGATTTATTTCGGTAAATTCCATTATATCACTGTATATTTCGCAAACCTGTTCAGATATTTTTTGATTTGAACCGGATAATTTATTTAGAAGATTCAAAAGTTTTGAGTATTTTTCGTTAAAGCTTTCGTCTGCAAACTTATAATCAACAAGAGTTTTTGTTTCATCAAAAGTTTTTAATATTTCGCGGCAGTATTTTACGGGAATTCCTAAAAATTCTGTAAGTATTACTCTGATATCAAACTCGCAAAGATTTTCTTTTAACTCCGTATTTAGTTTTAATATTGTTATTGCAGCTTGGACAAAGCGATTTTGGATAAGTTTTTCGCTGCCTGATAAAAATAAAACATCCGCTCTTAAGTTTTCTTTGAGTGAAAATTTAAGCATGTCGTCAATTACAGGGGTTATGATTGATATTTCGCATGGTTTTATATTCGCTTTTTCAAGTTCCTGAATTTTTTGCACCGCCAAATCAATCATTTTCGCTCTTTTTGAAGGTGATTTTACTGAAAAATGCTTCAATTTTTGATTATCATCGTTGATTACATTATTAAATAGAGTGTGAGCGTCATCTTTTAGTTTGGTCAGGATTTCAATAGTCTGTTCTTTTTGTCCGAAAAGCCGTCCGAATTCCCAAACAGCATTTTTATCTGCGCTTAAGTAACCGCTTCTGCTTGCACCTTGTTTGTCAAAGGCTATAAATACGTCCTTGAGTTGCGGTGATATATGCTTTATAAAATCAAAGCAAACGGGAGTTATCTCATCTCCGTCATCCAGTATTAAATATTCTATATTTTTAAAATAGTCAGTGTTTTGGTATATAAAATTAAAAACGAGGGTTTGTCGAAGATAATCAAAATCTCTAAGCTCAAGAGTTTTTGCAAGAAGTTTTTTTAAAGCCAGCTTTGCATCCTCTGCAAACGATTCGCCCAAAATTTTCGAGCGTTCTTCAACGTCTTTGTCAGAAAGATTATTTTGAACAATCAGTGCGTAGCGTCTGAAAAGCTGGTGTAATAATGATTTTTTGGAATTATATCCCTTGAATTGCACATCTTTTAAAATATCCTTTAGTATGAATTGGGATATTTCAAGTCCTGCAAGGTTTGGAAGAATTGCAGGGTTATCAAATTTGTTTCTGCTTTCTAAAAAAGCCCAGTTGTCGGATATTGTGTTATAAACAAGACATAAAAAAGAATGCACTTGTTATTTTTCTGTTGCATTTACGGTTAGTTTTTCAAGAGTTTTTTCTATGAATGAATTTTTTAGGGTTGAATTTTGTACAAGTACCAAAATTTTTGAAGCACTGATTCCTGAATTCAAAAGTTCAGCGTATTTTGAAATCAATAGGTCTGTCTTTTTAGAACTGACTGTTCCGTCAATAATCAAAATCAATACCCCCTATAATGTATTTTATCATAAAATCTTTCTAAAAAACTAATGCTGTTAAACTATTGCATTTTATTATAAAATATTCTATTATTATCATATAGATTTTAAGCATGTTATTAAAACAATTGGAGGTAAAAATGCAACAATTACAAGAACAAATCGGATTCTCAGCTGGACAAATTTATGATTACTTAAATAACAACGGCGAATCTTCATTTTCAAAAATGAAAAAAGAATTAGACCTTAAAGGAAACTTTGCAGACTTAGGCCTTGGCTGGTTAGCAAGAGAAGACAAAGTTGAAATTTCTAAAAAAGGTACTTCTGTTAACGTAAGACTTAAATAGTTTTTCAATACAAGATTACTAAAAAGACACTCCGTAAGGGGTGTCTTTTTGTGTTATTTTACAAAACTATTTACGTTTTTCAAATTTGATTTCGTAGTTTAATATTTCGGCAATTGCCTCTATTTCGGAGTATTTTATATTCTTATTTCTCAATTTGTTGGACAAATTTTGTACTGAAGTCCCAAGTTTTCCCGCTATTTGCGTCAATTTTATGTTTTCAGTGGCTAGAATTGCTTTTATTGTTTCACGTGCGCCCATAGTTTACCTCTGTTTAAAATTATATTTTTGGGTTTAATATTTGTCAAATGAGTTAAATTAACAAAAAAAAGACTTCTTTTTTTGAGAAGCCTCTCGGAATTGTTTGTTAAATTCCTCGTGTAAAAGGTTAGTAGGTAGAAGGTAGTGTGTATAAAATCTTTTAATTATATATTTCTTATATATTAATAAAATATAATAGATATAATAAATTGCAAGGAAGAAAAGTTTTTGTAACAAAAATTAATAATGCGAGCAACTTTTTGGGGTATAATTAACATACAGAAAGGAAAATGTATGAAAATAGCGATTTATCCGGGAAGTTTCGATCCGATAACCAATGGGCATTTGGATGTTTTGAAAACAAGTGCCGGAATTTTTGACAAGGTTATTATTGCTGTTGCAAGAAATTCAGAGAAGAACGCTTTTTTAAAAGTTGATGAACGTATTCAATTAATCAAGGAAAGTGTTGGGCATTTAGAAAATGTCGAAGTGGATGCTTTTGACGGATTGACCATAGAATATGCAAGAAAAAAGGGTGCTCAAGTTTTAATAAGGGGATTGCGTGCAGTATCTGATTTTGAATATGAAATGCAGCTTTCACAAACCAATAGTGCGTTGGCACCTGATATTCAGACAGTGTTTTTGATTACAAAACCTGAATATAACTTTATTTCGTCAAGTACTGTTCGTGAAATTTTACTAAATAAGGGTGATATTTCAAAATTTGTTCCGGAGCCTGTATTTAAGTATTTAAGTAATCGTTAAATATGTTAAAATATATGTTTTAAACTTTATTGAATTATTTGACATCACTGTGATGTCGGGTTAAAATTCATGTTATATAGAAAGGCATGTGGGGATTATGCAGCAAAACGGAGTATACGATTTACTAAAAATGTTAGAAATTTCTTTGGAAGAAGGTTTTCCCATTATTCCGAGAAAATATACAATAGTTAAAACACGCGAAATAGAAACGCTGATTGATAGAATATACGCATCACTTCCGGTGGAAGTTCAAGAGGCTCGTGCGTTTTTAAGACGCAGAGAAGAACTTCAAATCGAAGCGCAGCAAAAAGCTGAAAAAATAATCAGTGATGCTCAAAAAGAGGCTGATAGAAAATTGTCTGAGGCTGATTTTATCAAAGCTCTTGAAAGAGAAGGTAACAGAATTAGAGCTCAGGTTCAGGAAGAATGCGAAGAAATTAAACGTAAAGCGTTTGAAGAAGCTGAAAGTGTCAGACACCAAGCAAGAGAAGATGCGATGAAAACTCGTGAAGGCGCTGAGCTATATGCAGAACAAGTTCTTACTAATTTGGAAGGGAACTTGACACAATTGCAACAAGTTGTTAAAAACGGACAAGTTTATATGGAAAAACTCAGAACGGATTCTTTGGGTGCTTATGACAGCCCTCGACCTGACAGACGTCCTGTTGAATTTTAAAATTTTATTTAAAAAAGCCGGTTTTAATACCGGCTTTTTTGTGTCTGAATTGTTACAATTTGTTTGCATTTTATTTTGTTTGCGATATCATAAGTCTATAAGCCGATAAAATAGAATGTGGAATCTCTCACATTCTATTTTTAAAAGGTCAAAATTTAGATAACAAAAAGGAATATAAAAATGGGTATCAAAGGAAAAAATGACAGAATGGTAGTGCTTGCATGTGAAGATTGCAAAGAAAGAAACTACACAACAGTGAAAAACAAAAAGAATACTAAAGACAGATTGGAATTATCAAAATATTGTCCGACTTGTAAAAAACACACCAATCACAAAGAAACAAAATAGCTCGGACGAAAGGGCGCTTGCAAAAAGCAAGACCCGCAGGGGATTCAATTCCCCGATAAGCGTCCTTAGTTCAGTTGGTAGAACGTCGGTCTCCAAAACCGGATGTCGAGGGTTCGAGTCCTTCAGGGCGCGATTTAATAAAAAGGAAATACAAAATGGATAAATTTATTAACTCAGTACAAACATATTTTAGAGGCGTAAAAACCGAGTGGGGCAAGATTAGTTGGCCTGAAAGAAGACAGGTTGTTACGGAAACTGTATTTGTAATAGTTATTGTATTTGTATTTACTGTTGCAATTTATTTGATGGATATAATATTCAAAGGACTTTTTGGTCTGTTAAAATAAAGGTGGCTTATGACTAAGAAACAAAAATCAATGGAAGAAGAATTAAACGAAGATTTGCAAGCTGAAAAAGCTGAAGCTCAAGCAAAAGAAGAGTCAGAGAACGCTGAAAAGCAAGCAAAGAAAAATCAAAAACGTTGGTACATTGTCCATACATATTCAGGTCATGAAAACAAGGTTAAGGTTAATCTTGAAAAACGTATTGAATATATGAATATGGGTGAAAAAATCTTTAGAGTAGAAGTTCCGCAAAAGACTGTTACTCAGATGAAAGCCGGCAAAAAACAAGAACGTGAAGAAAAAATCTTCCCGGGATATGTTTTGGTCGAAATGATTATGGATGAAGACAGCTGGTATGTTGTAAGACACACCGCAGGTGTTACAAAATTTGTTGGCTCTGCTAAAAAACCTATACCTGCAAGAGACAGCGAAATCAAAAAGATTATTCACCGCTCATCTTCTCAAACAGAAAAAATTGAACTTGATGTTAAAGCAGGTGATAAGGTTAGAATCATTTCAGGACCGTTTGCAGACTTTATTGCGGATATCATCGAAGTTTATCCTGATAAATCTAAATTGCGTGCTAATGTTTCAATCTTTGGACGTGAAACGCCTGTTGAATTGGAATATAAGCAAATAAACAAACTTTAATAAAGTAAAAAAATAAAAGCCGTGAAAACGGTAAAGTAGTACAAAAAATGTGGAAGGACCCTCTCGCAGTATTTGCAGAAGACCGTTAGAACCACAAAAGGAGAAAAAAATGGCAAAAAAAGTAGTAGGAAAAATCAAGCTTCAAATCGAAGCCGGAAAAGCAAATCCGTCACCACCGGTTGGTCCTGCTTTAGGTCAACATGGTGTTAACATTATGGATTTTTGTAAGCAATTCAATGCTAAAACAGAATCTCAAGCAGGATATATTATTCCTGTTGTAATTGATGTTTATGAAGACAGAAGTTTTTCATTCATCGTTAAATCACCTCCGGCACCGGTTTTGATCAAGAAGGCTCTTAACCTTTCAAAAGGTTCAGCAGCTCCGAATAAAGACAAAGTTGCTGAAATTACAAGAGAACAGCTTGAAGAAATCGCAAAAATAAAAATGAATGACTTAAATGCAACAACTTTAGACGCTGCAGTTGAAATGATTAAAGGTTCATGCAGAGCTATGGGTGTTACAGTTAAGGAAGGTTAGTAAATGGAAGGGTGAAAACCCGTTAATACCATGAAAGGATTGAAAATAATGAGTAAATTAACTAAAAAACAAAAGAAAATGCAAGAAATGCTTGAAGGGTTTGTTCAACCTTCAACAGCAGTCGATGCAGTTAAAAAATTACAAGAAATTTCAAAAGAAGTTTCTAAGTTCAATGAAACAGTTGAATGCCACATGAGATTAGGTATTGATGTAAGACAAGCTGATCAACAAATCAGATCAACAGTTGTTTTGCCTGCAGGCTTAGGTAAAGACGTAAAAGTTTGCGTTATTGCTAAAGGTGCTAAAGCTACTGAAGCAAAGGAAGCAGGTGCTGACTTTGCCGGCGCTGAAGAGATTATTGAAAAAATCGAAGGCGGTTGGTTTGATTTTGATACACTTATCGCAACACCTGATTGCATGGGTATGTTAGGTAAGTTAGGTCGTGTTTTGGGGCCTAAAGGTTTGATGCCAAACCCTAAAACAGGAACTGTTACTCTTGATGTAGCATCTGCAGTTAAGGAAGCTAAAGCCGGTAAAGTTGAATACAGAGCTGATAAACAAGGTATGATTCACTGTCCTATCGGCAAAATTCAATTTGCTGAAGCTGACTTGATTAAAAACTATGCAACATTAGCTGATGCTATTTTAAGAGCAAAACCTTCTTCTGCAAAAGGTACATATGTAAAATCAGTTTACCTTTCAACAACAATGGGACCCGGAATTAAAATCGACCCTAAAAACTTTGCAGCTGAAGTTAAAGAACTTATTGCGTAACTAGCATTATGGCTTGAATTTTAAAATAAGTACCTCAATAGGGGTACTTATTTTTTACCAATCTATTTTTCTGAAATAATCACTTCGTTGTAATGCACAAGTGGTACAACCTATACCATCGTTGACATTTGTACCATTATATTTGTATGAAAAGTAGTTTGCACAGCCGCTTGAGGAGCAAGTGTAGTTATTATAAAGTCTATTGTCTTTATTGTAGTCGAAATCGAAAAGGTCGATACCCCATTTGTTTGGACCTTTATCATAGCCATTTAAATCAAAGTAAAAATTCAGTTGATTATCTCGTGCACATACTCCATACATAATGCCATCAAAAGTTTCAATCATACGATTGCTTGCTAGTGGATGCCCACAACAACTGGCTGGACAATAGTGCATTTGTTGAGTAGAATTTTTTATAGAAGTATAATATGGTTTTAATTCTGTAGGCGTTTTTACTTTGTTACCCTTTAGATATTTCACGAAACTTGCCCTTAATGCTTTGCCTTTTTGGTCATTACCATCGTAATAAGTCTCCCATATATTATTTTCATCAAGTTGCCATAGTTTTACTGATTCATTTAGGACAGCAACTGCTTTTTTGAATTGGTTTTCTAAAACAATTTTCTGATAGTTTTTTATTAAAGTAGGAACCGTTAAAGTTGCCACTAATCCAATAACTACTACTGTAATAAGTACCTCCGATAAAGTAAATGCTATAAGATTTTTACTATTCATTAGATGAGTCCTTTAATATTTTTTACAATTATTATTTCTTACTTTTGTTTTTTTGTCAAACAAATTATCATTTTCTAATATTATTGTTGTATAATTATAATTATGGGAAAAGGTTTATTTATTACATTTGAAGGGGCAGACGGTTGTGGAAAATCTACACAATTAAATTTGCTTGCGGAATATTTGACCAAAAAAGGTCTTGAAGTTGTTGTTACAAGGGAACCCGGTGCTAAGGGGCTTGGTGAAAAGATTAGAGAAATCCTTTTGAATTATGATGGGCCTGTATCAGACAGATGTGAATCTTTTTTATTTTTAGCAGACAGAGCACAGCATATTGATATGATAGTTAATCCTGCAGTTGAAGCCGGTAAAATTGTTCTTTGCGATAGACATACAGATAGCACGGTAGCATATCAAGGTTATGGAAGGCAATTACCTCTTGATAGAATAAAAATGCTGAATGAAATGGCTGTTAATGGCAGACATCCTGACTTGACTTTTGTTTTTGATATTGATGTGGAAACTTCTATGAAGCGTGTTGGTGATGATAAAGACAGAATGGAAAGTGCCGGCAAAGAGTTTCATAATCGCGTGAGATATGGTTATTTAGAGATAGCAAAACAAGAACCTAAAAGAGTTAAGGTTCTTGATGCGACTAAGACTATTGATGAAATTTCTAAACTTGTAATAGATCTTTTTGAACAGAATTTCGGGATTTAATATCTATAAC
>CALVAZ010000002.1 GCA_944325675.1 Candidatus Gastranaerophilales bacterium | reverse complement strand
ACAAAAACTTGTTTTGACGGTGCACAAGGCGATAATTGTTGGAAATGCAAAGGCGGTGAACAGGGTGATATTACAAATCAAGATGGTAACTGGGTTGGAACTATTGAATGTCGTGGCGAATACTCTTTTGTAGATGCGCAAGGACGTAATTGGAAAATGTATTCTAATAATGAAAGTATTTTTTTAGTTGATACAAATGGTATTGCAGGACCTAATAAGCTAGGAAAAGACAGATTTCCGCTTCGAATGATTAATCATTCTGATGGAAATCAATCTTCTACAAAAGTTCCGGATACAATACGTCCGTCATACACGTTCGACCTGTTAACAAAAGATCGTTGGTGCCCGTCAGGTGAGTGTTATTATAATAGCTGGTTGTACAAGTAGTTTTAAAGCAATTCCCCGTGCAGGTCGGTTCCGCCTGTCATAATAAGGTCGTATTTCTCGGCGATTTTTTTGACGTTTGCTATTGTATTGAATTTTATAATTCCTCGGTGTCTGGGGTACGGGTAGTAAACTTCAACGCCGTCAAGTCCGTAGGATTTAAGCTTTTTGATGAACCTGTCAAGGCTTAGCGCCCAGCAGCAGGCAGGGTGCGCGATTACTGCAATGCCGCCCGATTCGTGTATTGCGTTTATGAGTTTTTTGATATCCCGTTTTGCAAATATTCGGATTATATCAAGCTCGGTTTCTCGCTTTGTTTTTGCCAGAAAAGGCTCCAAAGCCTTTGATTTTACGTCTATTCCGTAAGCCAGAAGATGCATAAACACATACCCGCACCAAACATCAAATTCCACTGCCGGAATTACGTATTCAGGAATTTCATTTTCCAAATAGCCTTGGATTGTGTTGTGGTCGGAGATTGCTATATTTTTATATTTTGAACCCTGTTGTACAAGGTCGTTAAAATCCCCTTTCCCGTCAGAATATTGGGAGTGGATGTGTAAATTCACTCGGTTATTTTCGTAATCTTCCTGCGTAAAACTTCTTATTAATTCTTTGTAATTTATCATAGTTAGCTTTATTTGTAATAAAATTATTATACACTAAAGGAGAAAATATGGCTAAATTTAAGATGAAAGACAGTGTTTGGAGCGTTTTAAAAGAAGGGTTGAAAATTTATTTTACTAATTTTTTGAAATTTACTCAGTATATGCTTTTTCCTGTTTTCGGGCAAATCGTTGGGGTTGGTTTGATTTTCGGGCTTTCAGGCTGGCTGGCTCAAGAAATTCCGTTTTTGGCTGAAAAATATTCGTTTTTTGATAGCTTTACAACTATTACTTTAGCGCTTGTTTTGATTACGGTGCCAGGGTTTGTGATATTTTTGAAGGCGTTTTGGGATTATTTGGTGGCATACGGGGCTTTGAATTCCATGACCCAAGCCGTTATTACAACAGGCAAACTATATGATTTTAAAGCTCACAATGAAGTTGTGACGACACGTTCAATGAAGTTTATATTCTTGCTTTTGGTGATAAGTGTTCTGTCACTTGTTGCGATTAACCCTTTGTTTTGGGTTTTGGGGATGATATTTTTTGTATATTTTGTCTTTGTTTTTCAGGTATTTACATTTGAACCCGATGCTTCAATAACAGGATGTTTCAAAAGAAGTTTTAACCTTATAAAGGGGAATTTTGCAAGAACATTCCTTATAATGTTGTTTTTGGGTTTAATTTCGCATTACGTAATAAATGTCGGTGTTGCGGCACTTTTGGAGGTTATAAGATTGAGCGAATTTTTCAAAGGAATTTTTGAAAATTGGGCTACGACTTTGCCTTTGAACGATATTAATAATACGTTAATTTACTTCAAAATGTCTACAATTACACCATTGATGATTGCAAATGAAATACTTGCTTCATCAATACTTTTTATAGTTGCGGGACTGACGCTTCCGATGAGAAGTATATGCTGGACTTTGTGGTATAAAAATTTGTCTGAAGCAAAATCCGAAAATACATCCAAGAAAAAATCAGGGAAATAATGTTTATTTGTAAAAATTGCAAATCAAGAGATAAATTTGAACTTATGTTTGCACCTGATTACAAGGGCGCAAGGCACTTTGAGCAGCATTATAACGACAAAAATGAGATTGAAATAACGGTAGACGGCTACACGTTCGTACCGGATTTGAGGTTTATGAACGAACATGCAGTATGCCGCTACTGCGGACAAATATATATGTGGGATTATGATTACAGAGGGTAATGAATATGAGAGAAAATCGAAAAAACAACGAAACACGCGAAATTAAATTCACAAGAAATTACACAAAACACGCTATGGGGTCTGTTTTGGCGGAATTTGGCGACACAAAGGTAATAGTTACGGCCTCAGTTGAGCATGGCAAACCAAAATGGATGGAGGATGACAGAGGCTGGGTTACTGCGGAATATTCACTTTTGCCTGCATCTACAAATACAAGATGCCAAAGAGAACGTACAAAAATTTCCGGCAGAACGCAGGAAATCCAACGACTTATAGGCAGAAGTCTCAGAGCATGTGTCGATTTGAATAAAATGAAAGATTTAACTATAACGATAGACGCTGATGTTATTCAGGCAGACGGCGGAACAAGAACTGCAAGTATTTGCGGCGGTTTTGTTGCTTTATCTGATGCTGTGGAAAAACTTATAAAAGAAGGTGTTTTGGCAGAAAATCCGATTATCGAACCGATTGCGGCAATTTCTGCAGGAATTATTGACGGTGAGGTTAGACTTGATTTGGATTATCAAGAAGATTCTCATGCTCAGGTGGATTCTAATGTTGTACTTACAAAAAGCGGCAAGATTATTGAATTTCAGACAACAGCAGAAGGCGAGCCTTATAATTACGATGATATGCTTAAGATTTTTGAAGTTGCTAAAAAAGGAATTCAAGAAATTATTGCAAAGTACTAAAAATATTGTTATAATGTTTTAGCAAGAAAGGTTGGTGTTGATGAAAAAGAATATCGTTTTACTGATGGCTGTTATGATGTTGGCGTCTGTTTCTGTGTATTCGGCTGATGCCGTGTCGACTGATACTGCATCGACTAATCCCATAGCCGCATTTTTTAGCAAACTGTGGAAGTTCAATAAAGATGTAAATGATAAAATAGATGAGCAGCAGGCTAAAAATGAAGAGCTTCAAAAGAAATACGAAGAAAAAAAGGCCGAACGTGAACAAAAGATTCAAGAAGAACAGCAAAAAAGACAAGAAATTTATGAAGCTAATCAAAAAAAATTAGAAGAAAAACGTGAACAGTTGAGAATACTGTTAGGGGAATAAAGGAGGTTTACCTATGAAAAAAACTTTAATCGCATCATTAGTTTTGATGTTTGCAGCATCAGGCGCTTTTGCCGGTCCTTTAGGCGACTGGGCTCAGCAAACTGCTGACAAAATTGATAAAAAAGAAGCTGCAGCCGTTCAACCTTTGAAGGATAAACAAGAAGCCTACAAAAAACAACAGGAGGAAGCAAGACTTCAAAGAGAAAAACAACAAGCAGAACAACAAAAGAAACGTGAAGCTGCTCAAAAACGTATCGAAACAAAAAAACAACAGTGGAATCAATTGATTAATAACTAATTGTTTTTTTAAGTTGTAAAAAGCCTGCTTTGTGCAGGCTTTTTTGTGTTAAAATAGGTATATGAATAATTTAGTCGAAACAAAGACTTTGACAGGCGCAAAAATCGTAATAGAAACTCTTAAAAAATTTGGAGTAGAAAAAATATTCGGCTACCCCGGCGGGATTGTGCTTTCGATTTATGATGAATTGTATAAGCAAAATGATATCGAGCATATTCTTGTACGTCATGAGCAGGCTGCTGTGCATGCAGCGGAGGGATATGCAAGAGTTACGGGCAAGCCCGGGGTGGTTTTGGTAACATCAGGCCCGGGGGCTACAAATACGGTTTCAGGTATCGTGAACGCTTACCTTGACGGGTTCCCGCTTGTGGTTTTGACAGGGCAGGTCGTTGCAAATTTAATCGGCAAGGATGCTTTCCAAGAAGCAAATATTTGCGATATAACCAGATCCTGCACGAAAAAAGTTTATCAGGTAACAGATGTTAAGGCTTTGGAAAAGACCTTATCGGATGCTTTTAATGTCGCTATGTCCGACAAAAAGGGGCCTGTGGTTGTTGATTTGGCTAAGAATATTTTGTATGATAATGCGGGATTTTCGGGCGATATTGAAAATATTTGCGATGTGAAGCCAAGTGTTGATGTAACTGATGTATTGAAAGAATTATGCGATGCAAAATATCCGGTTATTGTCACGGGCGGCGGCTCTGCGGGGGCGTTTGAAGAGGTTAGAAAACTCAACGGTATTTTAAATTTCCCTGTTGTAACGACAATGATGGGGGTTGGGGTTTATCCTCAGGAGGGTAAAAATTACTTCGGTATGGCAGGAATTTTCGGTGATTTTTCCGCCAATCAGATATTAAAAGAAAGCGATTTGATTTTTTCAATCGGTGCAAGGTTTAACGATAGAATTACCTGCTGTTTCCCAAATGGTGAATTGAAGCGTAAATTCATTCAGCTTGATATAAATGAGAATGAAATTTCCCGTGTAATTCCGGCTTTTAAGTCAATTGTAGGTGATGCAAGGGTTATTCTTTCAAATATGATTGAAAAACTTGAGTCAGAAAAATATACTATAAATTCCAAATGGTCAGATGAAATTCAGAGTTTGAAGTTGAAAAATGTAAAACGTGAGAATAAAACGGGCAATCTTTATTCATTCGAAGTTATGCAGGAATTGAATAAATTCATCAAGGATAAGGATTTGTATGTGACAACGGAAGTCGGTCAGCACCAGCTTTGGGCTGTTCAAAATTTACATTTCAACAAACCCGGCAGGTTTATAACCTCAGGCGGCTCAGGCACCATGGGGTTTGGCTTTCCTGCCGCTATTGGGGCTGCAATTGCAGATATGACAAGACCTGTTGTTTGTGTTGCAGGCGACGGCTCTTTCCAAATGAACTTGCAGGAATTGGCGACGTGTATGGATTACAATTTGCCTGTAAAAGTTTTGATTTTGAATAACGGATATCTGGGTATGGTCAGACAATTACAGGAAAAACAGTGCGACGGAAGATATTTTGAAACAGAAATTTCTAACCCTGATTTTATGAAGCTTGCAGAAAGTTACGGCGCTTTTGCATGCAGAGTAAAATCAAAAGAGGCGGTTATTCCTGCATTACAAAAGGCTTTCAATCAAAAAGGAACTGCTATTGTTGAATGTATAGTTGAACCTATGGAGGTTCTGTAATCTGCTGGATTGAAGGAATTTTAGTCAAGCATATCGTAGGCTTTTTTGATTTCTTGAATGTCTTGCCACATAAGCCATTTAGGGCTGCCCTTTTCTCGGCTGTCGTTTCGAAGCAGATATGACGGGTGAAATATCGGCATCATTTTTGAAAAATTCGGTCCCTCAAACCATTTCCCTCGGATTTTTGTTATTCCTTGAGTAGTTCCGAGAATTGAATTTACTGCAACACGTCCGCAAAGAAGAATTATTCGGGGCTTTAAGATATCTATTTGTGCGTCAAGATATTCCCTGCAGGCTTCTTTTTCTTCAGGCAGCGGATCCCTGTTTTCAGGTGGTCTGCATTTTATGGTATTACAAATATAGACGTCCTTTTCTCTGGATAATCCTACTGATGCAAAAATTTTATCCAGCAATTGACCTGCTTTGCCTACAAACGGAACGCCCCTTTGATCTTCGTAATATCCCGGAGCTTCTCCTATGAGCATAAGTTTACGGTTAGGAACACCGCCTGAAAATACTACGTTGGTACGGGTTTTACATAAATCGCATTTTTGGCAGTTTAAGCACTTTTCTTTTATTTCATCAAGCTTTTGTTTTATATCTTCAGCCATTTTTTAATCCTTTTACACAATTATATAGCAAAAATTCTTATTTAGGTGTATTAATAGGGGTATGAAAATCTGTCCTGTGCCCCGCCAAACATTTCAGGTCAAGTTTGGTAATAGTTTTAAAATGGAATATCTTCCCAAAAAATCCGATGAGGTTCTAAAATCTGACAAGGCGGATGTATTTGAATATTCAAATGGTTATAAATCCTTATTAGACGGTGATGACGGTGTTTTGATTCGTTTTGAAAAAACAAGAAAATTAGGTGATTTTTTAGATGAGATGGCAAATGCTTCTTTGAACAGATACAAGGAAATCTTGGGTATTGTGGCCCACAAAGGTACAATGAAAAGATTTATGACAGATTTAAGCGGCAGCGAAATTTTAGATACAAAAATTACAAAATTATTGGGCAGCGGTTCTACTGCAATTGTATTTGAAACTGAGGACGGCAAGGTGTTAAAAATTACTGATGGGAATCAATTCAGAATGAATCGTCCTGTTGAGGATTTTGATGCTCCGATTTATAAACGTGGTAAATGCGGGCATACGCACTATTATCTGGAAGAAAAATGCTCTAATCGCGGGCTTACTGTTGAATTTGTCGAGATGATTAGAGAAAAAATTAAGGAAAAAGGGTATAGAATATACGATTTGGATGAATTTGACGTTCATCAAATCGGACTTTCTAAAGAAGGTAAGCTTTATCTTGTAGATCACGAGTGCGCTAAATATAAGACCGTATTTCACAAAATTTTTGATGTTTTAAAAAGAATTAAGCATTAAGCCTCGGGTACCAAAACTGAAATAACAGCGTTGTTTATGTTCAAATACTTTTTAATTGCATCTTCTAAATCTTGAACGGTTATATTTTCCAAATCATTCAGATAGTGCTCAATGATTTTTAAATCATCACATACGGTCATGTAGTACCCGATATTTTCTCCTATTTCGGAAACTGTTTCCGCTGTGTATGCAAATTTAGATTTTGTTTTCTTTTTAGCTTTTTGAAGTTCATCTTCCGTGATTTTATTCGTTAAAAGTTTTTCTAATTCTTCTTTTATTAATTTCAAAGCTTCTTCTTTTTTCTCGGGTTTGAAGTTTGCTTGAATGAAGAAATTGTTTCCGTCTTTGAATTGATAATGCTCGGAGCTTATCATGTTAAATACGGATTCAGGCAATTTTTCAATCAAGTTTTGGTAAAGTCTTGAACTTGTACCGTCACCGAAAATCAGGCTTATCAAATCAAGGCAGATAGTGTCTTTTAAGTCGTTTGCCTTAGGACCGAGCCAGCCAAACATTGCGTAAGATGTATTTATGTGAGAAGTCTCTTCAATATATTTGGTTTCTTGGGTCGGCAAATCTATTTTGTGTTCTTTATGAGGTGCGTTTGGACGGTTTTTAAAATCAAATTCTTTTTCAACTTTTGCCAAAACTTCCTCATGATTAAAGTCCCCGACGATTATTGTGGTCATATTTTCAGGGGTGTAGAAGGTTTTGTAATAATTCATTATGTCATCTCTTGTGACCTGTGAAATTATTTCCGGCGTGCCTATAACATCTCTTTTATAAGGGTGTTGAGTGTACATGTTGAAGTTACATGTGTTATAAACCTTAGTCCAGGATTGGTCTTTACGCATTCTGATTTCTTCAATAACGACGTGGCGTTCACGTTTGTCCGTGACGGTATTGTCGTTAAGATCAAACGGAGAGCCGATTTCTTCTTCGGGCAATACAGGATCCAGCATCATATCAGCATGAAGCTCAATTGCAAGGTTTAAATCATCACAATTTTCACCTTTTGGTAAGGTTACATAATAAAAGGTGTAATCCTTCCAGGTTGCAGCATTTACGATAGCACCTTTTGCTTCAAGAGTTTTGTCGAATTCTCCGGCTTTGTGCTTGTGGGTACCTTTAAACATCAAGTGCTCCAAAAAATGTGATATACCGTTGATGCGATCATCTTCGTTGATAGAGCCTGTTTTAACCCAGGTGCTTACGTTTGCCAAAAGACCTTCTTTATGTGCAAGGACAATTGTATGCCCGTTTTCGCGTTCATAGACCTCTACGTCTTGTGTCAGGTATGGATATTTTACTAAAGTTTTTTTCATATTGCCCTCGTTTTTAACCATTATAACCCAAAAAAGTTTTTTTAGGGTATAATAGTTGTATGGATGTTATTGAACGTTTGAAAAACAAGGTAGTGGTTTCTGTCCAGGCGATGCCGAGTGAGCCTTTGTATTTGGAAAAATGCATGGCGGCTATGATGAAGTCTGTTGTAAAAGGCGGTGCCGGCGGCTTGAGAGTTGCAGGCGTGCGTGATGTCAGAAATGCCAAAACTTTGTTTGATGTTCCTGTTATCGGGATTACAAAGCCGGAGGTTATTCCTGCCAATTACAAGGAAATAGTCTACATTACACCGACTGTGGAGGATGTAATTTCGCTTGTGGAAGCAGGTGCTGACATAATCGCTTTTGACGGTACCCAAAGACCGCGCCCGAATAAAGCACTTTTGAGTGAAATGATTAAGTATATCCATATCAATAAACGTATTGCTATGGCTGATATTTCGACCTACGAAGAAGGAATTGAGGCGGCAAAGCTGGGTGCGGATATTCTGTCGACAACACTTGCCGGATATACGCTTGAATCAAAGGATTCCCCTCAGGGGCCTGATTTTCCTCTGCTGGAAAAATTGGCGAAAGATGTTGATATTCCCGTTGTTTTAGAAGGCAGAATTTGGGAGCCTGAAGATGTTGACAAGGCTTTTGAATTAGGTGCTCACTGCGTGGTTATCGGTTCTGCTATTACAAGGCCTCAGCTCATTACAAAACGTTTTGTCCAAAGGGGGAATAAATAGATGAAAAAGGCTCTCGCTATTGATGTTGGCGGAACTAAGATTTATAGTACCATTATTAACGAAAATGGCAAAATTATTGGTGATATTGAAAAATTTGCCACCTCTAAAAATTACGATGAAATTATCTCCGTTTTTAAATCAATTATAGCAAAGCATGAAAACGAGGTTGATTTGATTGCGTTTTCGACCTGTGGTGCCGTAAATAACGAAAATACCAAAATTTTGGGTTCTACGGGAAATATCGCAAAAGAATATCCGAATACGGATTTTCAAAGTTTATCTAAAAAGCCTGTATTTGTTGAAAACGATGCCAATTGTGCAGCTTGGGCTGAATATGAGATTGGCGCGTCTAAGGGGTGCCCAAATTCTGTTATGCTTACGCTTGGAACGGGTGTCGGCGGCGGAATAATCGTTGACGGGAAACTTTTGAAGGGCAAAAACGGTGCGGCAGGCGAAATGCATTTTAAAATGCGTACGGATAAACATCGAAAATGCACTTGCGGTTCGTGGGATTGTTTTGAAATTTATTGCTCCGGCACGGGTTTGAAGCTTACCGGTGAAGAAATTTCCAATAATCCTGATATTACAACTTACGATATTATTGGCGGCTGGCAAAAGGGCGACGAGCTTATGACGAAGATTTTCAACAGGTGGCAAAATGATATTCTGCAAGGCATAATCGGGCTTGCAAATCTTTTTGATCCTGACGTTGTTGTTTTGTCGGGTTCTATGGCTGAATTTGTAGATGTTGAGTTTTTGACAAAAGCTGTCAACGATGAGATTGTGACAACTCCGACCAGAGTTGTGAAGGCTCAGGCGGGGAATTATTCGGGAATGATTGGCGCTGCGCTTTTAGGATTTAGAAAGGTTTTTTAATCAGTGGGAAAGGCTAAGAAAAGAAGTTTGCATTTGGGTATTAATGACCAATTTTCGAGGCTTTCAAGGGTTGAGGCCGTTGAAAGAGCTGTTGAAATGCTCAAAAATGGTGACAAAAATGTTTACGGCTTGATTACGCTTTTCGGACTTTCTGCTGAGGAAATTCTGGAGGCCGGCGCAAGTTATGAATCTGTTATGGGTATCGGAAGTATTTTAGAATGATTTTGTTTGATAAGCTGAAATTCTGGTGGAACTGTTCAAGAGCTTTTGCGCTCCCTGTTACTGTTATGAGCTGGCTGGTTGCGTTTATTTACGCACTTGTTGCGGGCGGAGATGCTTTAAATGGTATAATTGCCTTGATAGGAGTGTCTTTTGCGCATTTGGCTACTAATATTTTTGACGATTACAACGATTATAATGTTTTGAAAAAAGACGAAAGCTTTTTGAAATCCGCACAGATTTGCAAGTGTAAGTTTATAACAGACGGGCTTGTGTCCCACAATGGGATGCTGATAGCGGGTTTAATATGCCTTTTTATTGCAATTTTAATCGGGGCTTTATTGGTCTTCTTGTCAGGGGCGGGGGTTATATATGTAGCGCTTTTGGCGGGAATTTTTGTGGTCTTTTATTCAAAATTTACTCTCATTGGACTTGGTGAATTTGCGGTGGGAGTTACTTATGGGCCGCTGCTTTTTGAGGGGGTTTATTATTCAATGACGGGAAGCTTCTCAAAAGAGTTATTGCTGCTTTCTGTTGCTGTTTGTATGTTTGTAATCGCCTTTTTATATACTCATACGGTGCTTGATTACGATGGGGATTTGTGCTCGCATAAAAAAACGCTTGCCTGCTCGTTTAAAAATAAAGATGATTCACTAAAGGCTCTGGCTGGGTTTTATTTGATTGGTTATGCGGCAGTTACGGTATTTGCGGTGGAATCCGGCATGTATATTTTGTTTTCGGTATTTTTAACTTTGCCGCTTGTTTTCAAATTATATGAAACTATGAAGGTTTTTAATCGGGATAAAACTTTTGTGCCGGAAATTTTTTGGTGGAATTACCCCTTGGGAAATTGGGCGCATATTGTGGATGAGGGAACGCAGAGTTTTTATTTGCGTTTGTATCTTGCGAGAAATATTAATACTTATTTTACTATGCTCGTTTGTCTGTCTTTTTTGCTTGAAAAAATTCTTTGATTTGTGTTACTCTTGAAAAAGAAGAGGATTATTATGAGTACGAATCAATCAATCAGGCCTTTGACGACCAAAATTAATAACAACGGTAATCTTGAAATCGGCGGTTGTGGCCTTGTAGAGCTTGCCAAAAGGTACGGGACCCCGCTTTACGTTCTTGATAAAGAAACTTTGCTTGGTATATGCAAAGATTACAAGCTCGCCTTTGATAAATATCCTAAAATGCGTATGATGTACGCGTCTAAGGCACTTTGTAATATGGCTGTGGCAAGGATTTTGGCTAATGAAGGCTTTGGGTTTGATGTCGTTTCTTCAGGTGAAATTTACACCGTCTATAAAGCCGGCGTTGATATGTCGAATGTTCTTTTTAACGGTAACAACAAATCTTTTGACGAATTATCGCTTGCGGTTGATTTGGGTGTGGGGAGAATTTCCGTTGATAATTTCCATGAGTTGGAATTGCTCGAGCAAATTCTTTTGGAAAAAGATAAAAAAGCAGATGTTTTATTGAGAATTACACCGGGAATTGAATGCCATACGCATGAATATATTCAAACGGGGCATTTGGATTCTAAATTCGGGTTTGATTTGACTCAAATTGATGAGGCGGTTGAGCTTATTTTGAATAAGTATAAGAATTTAACCTTAAAAGGGCTGCACGCTCATATCGGTTCTCAAATTTTTGAAACAAAAAGCTACGCGGACGAGGTCGAAATTATTGTCAAAGAAATCGCTCGTTTGAATGAAAAATTCGGTTTGAATTTGAACGAAATAAACATCGGCGGCGGTCTGGGGGTTAAATATACGGAAAGTGACAACCCGCCATCAGTTGATGAAATTGCACGGGTAATTATTCATAGCCTTGAAAAAGCGCTCGAAAAATATCCGATTGAGCCTCCCGTTATATATATTGAACCCGGGCGAAGCATTATTTCAACAGCAGGTGTCACTTTATATACAATCGGAAGTTCAAAGCAGGTTCCAAACGGTACAAAATATGTCGCCGTCGACGGTGGAATGGCGGATAATGCAAGGCCTTCTATGTACGGTGCAAAATATTCCGCGCTTCTTGCTAACAAGCCGAATTGTACTGATGCTTTACAAAAAGTTACAATTGCAGGAAGATTTTGCGAGTCGGGTGATATTTTGATAAAAAATATTGAACTCCCAAATCCTCAAACGGGCGATGTGCTCTGCGTTTTTAACACAGGTGCTTACAATTATTCCATGGCATCTAATTATAACCGAGTACAAAAACCTGCTATGGTACTTGTAAATAATTCTCAATCTGATATTATAGTATGTAGAGAGACATTAGAAGATTTGATTTCTCATGATGTTATTCCGAGTGGGTTAAGTTAGTTATGATATCTGAAATTTCGGCGTATGTTCAAAATTTAATAGGTTTGATGGATTTGTCTTTCAGTTGGACAAATATTGTCGAAATTTTCGTTATTGTACTTATTTTGTGGCTTTTTTATAAAAAGTTTATTAAAAATACTCAGTCTGAAAAGTTTGTAAAAGGTGCTTTTTTCCTCGTATTTTTATGGATTTTCAGTGAAATTCTTATAAGATTTGATTTGAGAATACTCGGGGTGTTTTTAAAAGCTATCGTTACTTTGATTTCATTGAGTTTAATCGTTATATTCCAGCCTGAATTGAGAAGGTTTTTGGGCTTTTTGGGTCAGGTGGATTTTGTGAACAAATTATTTGATAATTCTTCCAAAAACAAGGATGACGAAAAAATCGATGTTATAAAGGAGATTATTGAATCCGTTAAATATTTTTCTAAATCTCATACAGGGGCTTTGATTGTTTTTCAAAGTGATTTAAGCAATACATACTACGACGTGGGTACCGTTTTGAATGCGGATGTTTCAACGGAATTGCTGTTAACAATTTTCCACCCCAATACGCCTTTGCACGACGGTGCGGTTGTTATAAACGGAGACAAGATAATTTCTGCTGGTGTTTTGCTTCCTTTGACAGAGGATCCGAAATTGAGTTGGAAATACGGGACACGTCACAGAGCAGCTATTGGAATGTCTGAAGTCAGCGATGCAGCTTGTCTTGTGGTGTCTGAAGAAACAGGTGATGTTTCGGTTTCCATTGACGGAACGTTGAAAAAGTATGACGATTTGGTTACTTTGAAAGCTGATTTGGAAAGTATTCTTGGTTATAAAACCTCCGATAATGAGGATTCTGAAAAGAAAACCGTGTTTAAGATAAATAACTTTATTACCATTAAAAAGAAATAATATGCAGACTAAAGAAATACCGTTAAAAATTAAAATCGCCCTGATTATCCGCAAAATGTTGTTTTTGTCGATAGGTGCTTTTATTGCGGCGGCGGCTATTGAAGGATTTTTATTGCCGAATAAGGTTATAGATGGCGGAGTTATCGGGTTATCTATGATAGCAAGCTATTTGACAGGGAAAAATTTGGGTTTGCTGGTTGTATTGATTAACTTTCCGTTTATTTGCCTTGCGTTTACAAAAATGGGGCAAAAATTCGTTATGCAGACCTTTTTCGCTATTGCAATGTTTTCAACATTTTTGAATATTTTTCATGGGCACCATGCTACGGATGATTTGTTGCTGGCAACCGTGTTTGGCGGAATTATACTTGGTATAGGTGTCGGTATAATATTGAAAAACGAGGGTTCGCTTGATGGAACGGAAATTCTTTCACTGGTTTTATCTAAAAAATGGGGATTTTCTGT
>CALVAZ010000001.1 GCA_944325675.1 Candidatus Gastranaerophilales bacterium | reverse complement strand
CTACAGCTTCACGTCTTATGTGAGCAGGCAACATAGCCTCCAAACGTTTATCACGAGCTTTTTCTTTACGTTTGTCAACAATTGCCTTCATTTCTTTTTCATTTTTAACAACTTCAAAATAGTCACCGGCTTGCGGAACCTCTGTCAAACCTAAAATCTCAACAGGAGTTGAAGGTTCAGCCTTTTGAATTTTTTCACCGCTATCTGACAACAATGCTCTAACACGTCCGCATGCGGTGCCTACTACAATACAATTACCTACACGCAATGTACCGTTTTGTACCAACAAAGTAGCAACAGGGCCTTTACCTTTGTCAAGATTTGCCTCAATAACAACACCTGAGGCTTCTGCTTTTGGATTAGCCTTCAAATCTTGGACTTCTGCAACAAGTAATATGTATTCTAAAAGTTCATCAATACCCGTTCCTTGCAATGCGGAAACTTTTACTGTGATTGTATCACCGCCCCATTCTTCGGGAACCAATCCATGCTCTGTAAGTTGCTGCAAAATCTTATCAGGATTTGCACCAGGCTTATCAATTTTATTAACCGCAACAATTATAGGAACTTCTGCCGCTTTTGCGTGGCTTATTGCCTCTATTGTTTGAGGCATAATGCCGTCATCTGCTGCAACAACCAAAATGGCGATATCAGTTGCCTTCGCACCTCTTGCACGCATTTCCGTAAATGCTTCGTGACCCGGAGTATCAACAAAAACTATTTTCTTTTCTTTGTTGTTATCCAAATAAACAGTATATGCACCTATAGACTGGGTAATTCCTCCAACTTCAGTTGCAACTATTTTGTGTTTTGAAGCTCTTATGCTATCCAACAAAGTTGTTTTACCGTGGTCAACGTGACCCATAATACTAACAACCGGCGCACGTCTTTTTAATAATTTTTTGTCAACTTCAGTTAGAGCTTTTTGTTTTTGCTCTTTTTCCATTTCTTCTTCGATATAAGCTTCCAAATCTTCATCCAAAACTTCAAGCTCATATTCTGCACAAACCTTTTTGATTACATCCACGTCAATCAACTGGTTAACTGTTGCCATAATTCCGTTCATCATCAAGAATTTGACAATTTCTGCAGGGGTTTTTTGAATTTTTTCAGAAAGTTCAGAAATTGTCATTGCCTGATTAACAACAATTTGCTTAACTTCTTCCACCGCCTCATCTTTATGCACTTTCTTTTTATGCTTTTGAGCAGCAGCTTTTTCTAACGAAATTCTTTCCTGTTCTTCTTTTTTTGAATTAAAATCTTTATCACGTTTTTTATTATCAGGACGTTTCCTTGCGCCGCCTTTATTCTCATAAATATCCTGAGGAATTATATGTCTTTGAATAGGACGTTTTTCGCCACTTTCAGGTTTTCCGTCTTTTGGTGGGAATTTTTTAGCAGGTCTTTCAGGTCTTGGGCCTGTTTTATCAGGGCGTGCAGACCTTTTTTCTGCATCTGCAGGAAGCTGCTTTCTTTCACCCGCTGCCGGGCGTTCAACTTTTTGAGGGGCACGCCTTACAATTTCCAAGCGGTTTTGAGGCTTAACAACTTCAACGCGTTGAATTTTAGGTTTTTGAATTTCTTCGGCAGCTTCCTCTTTTACAACCTCTTTATGTTCCTCAGCTTCCGGAGTTTTTACTTTCTTTACAACAAATGCTTTTGGTTTTTTAACTTCTTTAACCCCACCAGATGCAATAAAATCTTTAAGACGTTTTACTTGGTCCATAGTAACAGTACTGGAATGAGTTTTGCCTGTAATACCCATTTGAGTAAGTTTATCTATAATTTCTTTACTCTGCAGGTTCAACTCTTTTGCTAATTCATTTATCCTTACTGTCTCATAACTCATTTAGTAATTTCCCTTTCAATTCTTGCGGTACAGGGGCTTTCAGAACCTTTTTCAATCTGTCCTTTTTAAAAGCATTCTCTATACAAGTATTATTATAACAAAGATATGCTGATCTGCCAAATATTTTAGAATCGCCGTTAACAACTATGTTTTTATGCGGATTTTGTGCCGTAATTTTTATCATATTTTTTCTATCTTTAATTGCTCCACATCCGACACATTTTCTATCCGTCACACATACCGCCTTTTAATTAATCTGAGCAAGTTTTTCAAGTTTCAACTTTTGGTCGTGTTCCATAAGCAGATTTATCAACTCATCAAGCTCACCGTCAATTACAGTCCAAACGTTCAAGTTTTGGTTAATTCTATGGTCTGTTAAGCGACCTTGAGGGAAATTATACGTTCTTATGCGTTCGCTTCTGTCACCAGATCCTACTTGAGAACGACGTAAATCCGTTATTTCCTTCATTTGTTTTTGGACTTCCATATCATAAAGTTTTGCCTTCAAAATCTGCAAAGCGCGTTCTTTATTCTGCAATTGTGAACGTTCTTCCGTACAGAAAATCATAATCCCTGTAGGTTTATGGAAAACTCTTGCAGCAGTTTCAACTTTGTTAACGTTTTGACCGCCGGCACCACCTGAACGTGCTGTTGTTATTTCAACATCATTCATATTTAATTCAACTTCAACGTCGTCAACTTCAGGCATTACAGCGACCGTCGCTGTCGATGTATGAACTCGGCCTTGAGATTCCGTTGCAGGAACTCTTTGTACTCTATGGACGCCTGATTCATACTTTAGTTTCGAATAGATACTGTCACCCTTCATTGATATTATGATTTCAGAAACACCGCCAGCTTCGCATTCTGTTTTGCTCAAAACTTGCGTCTGCCAGCCCTGCTTATCTGCATATCTCATATACATTCTTGCTAAATCACCTGCAAAGATGTTGGCTTCATCGCCACCTGCACCACCACGAATTTCTAACATAATATCTTTATCATCCATAGGGTCACGAGGGAGAAGAAGTATTTTCATCCTTTCTTCATATTCCGGTAATTTAGCCTCATTTTCTTCCATTTCAGCCTTTAAAAAAGCCTTCATATCAGGATCCGATTCTGCATGAATCATTTCTTTTGCTTCTTCTATTGAATCCACAGCTTTCTTCCATGCATAATAAAGCTCAACGGTTTCCTCCATTGACTTTCTCTGTTTTGATAGATCCCTAAATTTATTATAATCCTGTATAACCGCGGGATCAGACAGTGTTTCGCCCAATTCCTTATATTTCTTCTCTATCTGAAGAATTTTGTCTAACATATCTTTCATAGTTTGATTATAACAGGAAAAAAAAATATTTCAAAGGGACTATTCCCAAGGGTAACCATCTTTGATTTGCCAATTATCAAAAACAATTAAAGCACCACAGTTAAAACCGGCAAATCTTTCAGCATCTTTATTGCACCCATACCCTTGAATTGTCATCAATCTTTCTCTGGTAGGCAAGGCACTATTCCAAAATGTAACTTTATAGCTTGATGATGCATATTTATATATATCAAAAACAAAAATATCAATTCCCACTTTATTTGGTTTTTTATAGCCATTAATGTCTGCATATAGCCAAAAATATCCGGCGTTTATATTAGGGAAAAAGTTTAAAATAGTACCATCTGCAAGAGTTACGAAATAATTTTGCCACATAAGTCCATCCATACTAACATCCGTTAAGGTTACAGGTGAATAGTTATTAAAGCAATTAAAACCTTTACATTCTTTTGCAGAACGAAAATATGGCAAATAATATTTTCTAACAAAATTGGGGAGCTCATCTGAATTGTAGTTATAATATCCTTCCGGAAATTTCCAAGTTGACATTGGACCATTGTCAGCTTCTGAAAGCTGCTTCGCATTTTGTAAAATCGAATATACATTTCTTAATGCTACAACCGTCGCCTTTTTACGATAGTTACTGACCAATGTTGGTATAGTTAAAGCAGCTACTACACCTATTATACCTAACGTTATTAACACCTCTGCTAATGTAAAGCCTTTTTCTCTTTCTAAAACATCATTTGTTAATTTTGACCAATGTCTAATTGGGCGGATCCAACGGCTACGTTGGCTTAGAGGAGTTGCCCCCCCCCGTTATGCTCTCTTGAATTTCTCATACTATCCTCCTTTGACTATTATATTATAGCCGTTTTTGAAAGTTAAGGCAACATGTTATGGCACAGGGTCATATCCGCCAGGATTTTTTGGATGGCACCTGCAAATACGCTTAATTCCCAGCCAACCGCCTTTGATTATCCCATATTTTTGTATAGCCTGCTTCATATACTCAGAACATGTAGGATAGAATCTGCAAACAGGCGGTGTTAAAGACGAAATTTTCTGATAAACTGAAATCAAAAATAATACAATCTTCTTTAAAATATTCATAAGAAAATTATATTCTTAAAAATACATTAATCAACCTTACGAGGATAGTTGGCAGGAATCTTCCAACCATTTAATTCAATTAAAGCTGTACAATATTTGCCGTTATTCCCTGGCTTACAATTATCTTGCATCCTGGGAATACTTCCCATCCAGGCATACTTGTATGGTACTATGCCCTTGCCTCTTAAGCCAGCCCAATAATCCTCACCTGTACTACCCGGCAAAGCAACACCTGGAACATAATTAAAATAAAATACACAAACACCTGCTGCATCTTCCAGCGTTTGATGCTTTTTCAAACATTTTTCCGGTTCTTCCGTATAAAACAACCAATCTCTCGTTGTATGAGAGGCAAAACTTAATGCTGTACCATCCATGAAATAAAATATCGGGGTACTATTTTCATCTACATCAACTTTTTGAACTTTTAAATATTTAGCAAAATACTTTTCAAACCATATACGCTGTTTTGAAGAACCTTCTATAGGGTTTCCGTCACTATCCAGAACAGGTCCTGAGGTATCAGAATACCAAACCCTATCATTTCCAAATTCAGCTTCTGCAAACTTACGTGCTTCATTTATAGTTGTATAAAATTTTTTTAACTTTATTTCAACATCACGGTTGTTAACTTTTTGAACCAATGTTGGAATTGTTAAAGCTGCCACCACACCTATGATACCTAAGGTTATTAACACCTCTGCTAATGTAAAGCCTTTTCTTGATTTATAATTCATCATATTTGAATTATAAATTTTATTAGCTATCCTGTCAAGTTCCTTGATATATCTACTTAGATGAGTTGCCCCCCCCCGTTATGAGTCTTAATCATATTACCTCCTATTTTATTCCATTGCATATGATTCGCCTATTGTATCTATTGCTTCAACTTTAATATCCGTTATCAACTCAGAATAAGATATTACAACAATAGTCGGAATGTGACGTTCAAGCAACTGATACAAAGGCAG